>DATDPY010000318.1:0-16658 GCA_035292565.1 Cyclobacteriaceae bacterium
CGGTTTTCGGCCCCCGGACTCCCAAAAAGAACACGCCCCAGTTTACCGTAACCGATCCGAATACGGTGTACGGGATCAGTAAACTCACCGGCGAAAGGCTTGTGGAATATTACCATGCACATTATGGATTGGATGTTCGCAGCTTACGGTACCCAGGCCTGATCGGATATAAAAGCATGCCAGGCGGTGGGACGACGGATTACGCCGTGGATATTTTCTATAAAGCCCTCCAGGGGGGGCATTATGAATGTTTCCTGAAACAGGATTCGTATCTGCCGATGATGTATATGCCGGATGCGGTCCGGGCCACGCTCGAGATTATGGAAGCGGATGCCGTAAAAGTAAAGATACGATCAAGCTATAACCTCGCAGCAATGAGTTTTACCCCTGGAGAGATTTATCATGAAGTAAAAAAATATTTCCCTTCATTTACCATAAGCTATAACCCTGACTTCCGTCAACAAATTGCCGATACCTGGCCGGAAAGCATCGATGATTCTTCAGCCCGCCATGATTGGGGGTGGAAACATGTCTACGATCTCCAGAAAATGACCTCGGATATGCTTGAACATATCCGGGAAAATATTCCTGCATAAACAATCCCCAATTCTGGCCATAGGATATCCTACGATCAGAAATATTTTCAAAAAAATTAATCGCTGACCAACTGGGAATAAATGCTGTATCCGTTTAAAATTTCCTTTACATATTCCACGGGTTCCTCACCCCTGCAATATCCCGATTGGGACACATCATCTTCGTAATAGTATGGTTCGGATTTTTTTAAAAGAAAGTACTCCACATTATCGTTCCATTTCCGGGGATCCCTTTTGTATTTCTCTGTCAGCCTCATGGCATCTTCCACATGTCCCTGCCCGACATTGTATGAAGCGAGAATATATTTTATGAGGTCGGCATTATCGCCGATACGGGCCTTCCAGAATTTGGTCAGGACCAACAGGTGTTCTGATCCCGCCCTGATGTTTTGCTCGGCATCGAGAATATTTTTCGTCCCGTAGAGTTCCCCGGTTTCGGGAATTACCTGCATAAGCCCCATGGCTCCTGCCCAGGATTCTGCCTTGGGATTGAACCGGGATTCATGGTAGATCATTGCGGCCAGAAGCTTCCAGTCCCAGCCGATCTTTTTTGCATATTTTTTTATCAAAGGATCGTATGGAGAGATCCTGTTTCCCCCGATCGATGAGAAATCGCTGGAAAGCCTGTGCAGGTATCCCTTGGGATCGTTGAAATATCTTTTATATATAACATTATAATCGGGCAATAACTTAATAACCCTGATCCAGGTATTCAGCTCATTAAGCAAGGCCGGCGAATTTTTCCTGACTGCCCACCCGATCTGGGTCGGAAAGCTCAGCGGAGTTTTCACGTCGAGGTTCGAGTAATAGGTTGCGGTAATATTTGCAATGTCTTCATCAGCAACCGTGTAGTTGATCTCTTTCCTGGCTACCATGCCGATCAGATCCTCAGTCAAAATATCGCCGAATTCTTCAGTGATGTGTATATCTCCCCCGATTTCTCCCGAAAGGTTTTTCAATCGCTGTACATAAGACGCATTTTTGCGCACATGAATTTCCTTTCCGATCAGATCGATCGGGTCCCTGATCAGAAAATTTTCTATTTCGTGAAGTTTCATGGTGCGGTAATTGTCGGGCAGCCGCTGAACCAGCATATGCCTGACCGTGTACTGGGGCATCGTGAATTCCATATTTTTTCTTCTCTCCTTGGTGATGGTAAGGCTATGGGCCACGATATCACACTTGCCTTCCTGCAGCATGGCAAAGCATTTTTCTATATCGCTTTCGAGAATGATGTCGAGCGCGATATTACGCTGTTCGCAGAACCTGTTCAGGAGCTCGTATTCGAAACCCATGGGCCTCCCCTTGTAGAGGAAATACCCTGTAGGCGAGTTCCGCAAAATAGCGGTCAATCTTCCTGAAGCTTTAATTTCAGGCCAGTCGTTGAATTTTACCGTATCGTAATTAAAGGAAGGCTCCAGACCGGAAATTTTACTCTCTGGCCCGGAATTCTTACGGCAGGAAATGATCAACAGAAGAAATAAAAGGGGGAAGAACTTCCGGAATCCTGTCAACAATTTCATGGTATCCATAAATTGTTTATTATAGGCAGATAAAACCTGCACCATTAAAAATCATCCGGAAGATTCACCGCAAATCATCTCCGCAAATCCAGTTCCGATCCCCGGATCCGGTGTAAATTCCTGCCGGTCAATAACGATAATGATCCGGTTTAAACGGCCCTTCTGAAGGTACGCCCAGGTATTTTGATTGCACAGGGGTGAGAACATCGAGTTCAACACCGAGTTTATCAAGGTGCAGCCTGGCTACTTTTTCATCGAGGTGTTTCGGCAGGATATATACGCTATTTTCATATTTCTCCGAGGAAGTCCAGAGCTCAATCTGGGCAAGCACCTGGTTGCTGAATGAATTGGACATTACAAATGACGGATGACCGGTAGCGCATCCAAGGTTGACCAGCCTTCCCTCGGCTAAAACGATCAGGTCCTTGCCTTCGAGATTATAAAGATCTACCTGGGGCTTGATCTGTTCCCTGGAATGGCCGTAATGCTTGTTCAGCCACGCCATATCAATTTCAGTATCGAAGTGCCCTATGTTACAAAGAATGGCTTTATCCTTCATCAGCCTAAAATGATCTTTGACCACCACGTTGCAGTTCCCGGTAGCAGTGACGATAATATCAGCCTGTGCCACAGCCTCGACCATCTTTTTTACTTCGAATCCTTCCATGGCTGCCTGCAAGGCACAAATCGGGTCAATTTCGGTTACGATAACCCGGCATCCTGAAGCCCGAAGTGACCTGGCAGAACCCTTGCCGACATCTCCGTACCCGGCAACTACGGCAATTTTTCCGGCAAGCATGATATCGGTCGCTCTCCTGATCCCATCGACCAGGGATTCCTTGCATCCATATAAATTGTCGAACTTTGATTTGGTTACCGAATCATTAACGTTGATGGCCGGTATGGGTAATGTCCCTTTTTGCACCCTCTCATAGAGTCGTCGCACCCCGGTTGTGGTTTCTTCCGTAATACCTTTTATATTTTTCACCAGTTCGGGAAACCGGTCAAGAACCATGTTCGTCAGGTCCCCGCCGTCATCGAGGATCATGGTTAAAGGCCGGCTTTCATCACCGAAATACAGGGTTTGCTCGATGCACCAGTCAAATTCTTCAGCCGTCATCCCCTTCCACGCGAACACCGGGATGCCGGCAACGGCAATGGCTGCGGCAGCATGGTCCTGGGTTGAAAAAATATTACAGGACGACCATTTCACCTCGGCTCCCAGTTCTACAAGCGTTTCAATCAGCACTGCCGTCTGTATCGTCATGTGCAGGCAGCCGGCGATCCGGGCCCCACGCAATGGCTTCGATGGACCGAACTCTTTTCTCAACGACATCAATCCGGGCATTTCAGCCTCGGCCAGCCTGATTTCCTTCCTTCCCCATTCAGCCAGGGTAATGTCTTTAACCTTATAATTTATTGTGGTTTCAACCATGATTTTTTCTGATAGTTAGGTGTGAAAATACGCCATTCGGAGGAATATTGAGAAGAAGATAGGGCTTATTCCTCAAGGAATTCTACTTCCTTCAGACTGAAAACCCTGGTTGATCCCCCGGTTTCAATTATTAATCTTCCATATTCGTCAATCCCTGTGATCCGCCCCAGGAATTTTTCGGTGGATTTGAAATAACCTGGTTCGTTATAACGGTACAGGACCGAAAGGTAATCCCGTTTTAATTTCCTGAAATCCCCGTTACGAAGCTGATCATACCTGTGGTCAAGACAAATGATTAAATTTCTGAATATCCCGATCCTGTCATGATCCATTGGGATGATATTGCGCAGGGAAATTGCCTTGCCGGACTGAAAATTTTCCTGCATTATGTTCAGTCCAATTCCTGCAACAGAGCCTTCGATCCTTCCTGCCCTGATCGTATTCTCGATAAGTATGCCCCCCAGCTTTTGGTGAGCGTAATATAAGTCGTTTGGCCACTTCACAGTCAGCTTTATTCCTAAAAGTGTTTGCAGGGAATCGTATACGGCTAACGCAACGGAAACGTTCAGGAAAAAATTCTGATCGGCTTTCAGGAATCCTGGAAACAGGATCACGGAGAATGTTAGATTTTTTCCTGCTTCCGATTCCCAGGTATTTCCGGACTGGCCCTTCCCGGCCTCCTGGAAATCCGTGTAGATCACCGTCCCCTCGCGGGCAGCTTTTCCCCTCATCATTTCAGCAGCTATGTCATTAGTTGAATGACACTTTGGCAGATAAATGACCTGTTTGCCGATGATCCGCGTTCCGGGGAAATTATTTAACAAAATATTAATATTTTTACAAAGTAATGCAGAATACCAAAACGAAAACCAAAAAAACTGCTAAGCTTTCCAGTTCTGAAATCCTGAGCAATGTTATAATTGAAGGCATGCTCAACAAAAAAGCCTCTGAAATAGTGATCATTGACCTCAGATCCATTAAAGGAACCATTGCCGACTTTTTCGTTCTTTGTACAGGGAATTCCGATACGCATGTCGATGCTATTTCGGATTCGGTTGAGGATTATGTATTTAAAATGGTTCAGCAGGATCCCTGGCACATTGAAGGGAAACAAAATAAGGAATGGATTTTGCTGGATTATGTGGATGTTGTTGTAAATATATTCAAGTCAGGATCCAGAAAATTCTATTCTCTTGAGCAGCTCTGGGGAGACGCCGGGATTCGATGGATAGATAACGGGAATTAGTCTCTGACAAACATTAATAGAGCATAATCGTTTAAAATAAGGCAGATCACCTGATAACCAAGTATAATGGCTGATAACAAGAATGGCAAGAATATTATTCCGAAAGGACCTCAAAGGCCTAATTACCAGATATGGATAATATTATCTCTTTTCGTCATCATCTTTGCTATCACCTATTTCAATAAGTCACGTTCCGTAATCGATATTACCCGGAACCGGTTTGAGAAGATGCTGATGGCGGGTGATATCAAGCAGGTGGTTATCATTTCAAACCGGAATTACGCCGAAGTAACGCTGACCGAAGATGCCCTGGAAAACAGCAAGTATAAAACCGAGCTGGATAACAATTCCGCTTTTTCGATCACCAGCGGCCCGCATTACAGGGTGAACATCATCAATGCAGAGGATTTCGCGACTTTTATCGATACTATAGAAAAGGAACTCCCCGTGGAAAAGCGAGTCGGTTATTCGGTCGATGAAAGGACAGATACGACCGGAATCTTTTTGCAATGGGGATTGATCTTTGCCATATTATTCGGGTTCTGGTTCCTGATGCGAAGGATGACAGGATCGGCGGGACCCGGCGGACAGATCTTCAATATCGGGAAATCCAAGGCTGCGCTTTTCGATGCGGAAGCCAAAGTGAAAGTGACATTTGAAGATGTCGCAGGGCTCGATGAGGCGAAGGAAGAAGTCCGGGAGATCGTAGAATTCCTGAAGACGCCATCAAAATTCACGAAGCTGGGAGGAAAGATCCCCAAAGGAGCTTTGCTCGTAGGTGCGCCCGGAACCGGGAAGACCTTGCTTGCCAAGGCTGTTGCCGGCGAAGCAGCAGTGCCGTTTTTCTCGCTTTCCGGGAGTGACTTTGTTGAAATGTTTGTAGGTGTGGGTGCGGCCAGGGTCCGCGACCTGTTCAAACAGGCAAAGGAGAAGGCTCCCTGCATTGTATTTATTGATGAAATCGATGCTATCGGTCGTATGCGGGGCAAAGGCCATCTTCCCGGTGCGAATGATGAGCGTGAAAATACGCTGAACAGCCTGCTGGTTGAGATGGACGGATTTTCCACCGATTCCGGCGTGATCATACTGGCGGCCACCAATCGCCCAGATGTGCTTGATAATGCTCTTCTCAGACCGGGGAGATTCGACCGTCAAATCAGTATCGACAAGCCGGACATAGCCGGAAGAGAATCGATATTCAGGGTTCATATGAAACCGCTGAAACTGTCGGAAGAAGTTGATGCCAGAAAACTGGCAGCCCAGACTCCCGGTTTCGCCGGCGCTGAAATCGCCAATGTATGCAACGAAGCGGCTTTGATCGGCGCAAGGAAAAATAAGGAGAGGATTGATATGAATGATTTTCATGACGCCATCGACAGGGTCATCGGCGGACTGGAAAAGAAAACCAAGATCATTTCACCGGAAGAGAAAAGGATCGTTGCATACCACGAAGCCGGACATGCAGTGGCAGGATGGTTCCTGGAACATGCCGACCCGTTGGTGAAAGTGAGTATTGTCCCCAGGGGTGTGGCTGCATTGGGTTATGCCCAGTACCTGCCCAAAGAACAGTTCCTCTATCAGACTGAACAATTGCTTGATGAAATGTGCATGGCCCTTGGCGGCCGTGCAGCCGAAGAAATCATCTTTGGCAAGATTTCCACGGGCGCTCTCAGTGACCTTGAAAGGATCACCAAGATGGCTTATAGCATGGTGACCATCTACGGTATGAATGAAAAAATCGGTAATATCTCGTTTTTCGATTCCAAACAACAGGATTATAATTTTACAAAGCCTTATTCCGAAGCCACATCACGGACCATTGATGAGGAAGCCAGCAAGATCGTAGAAGGTGCATTCAGACGGGCTAAGAAATTATTGAGTGAAAAAAGAAAAGAACTGGAGATTCTTGCCAACGAATTGCTGAAAAAGGAGATCATCTTTCAGTCCGATCTTGAATCGCTTATCGGGAAACGGCCGTTTGAAAAACCAACAAATTATGAGGCCTTCACCAAGGGCCCTGCTCACCCAGTCCAACCAGTAAAGGATGAACCAGAGGCGCCGGCTGCACCTTCGAATGAAGGACAGGATGCCAATGGCATACCTGTCGAAATTAAAATTTCCCAGGATTCGGGAAAATAAAGCACCCCGGATTATCTTGCAGGTGAATTCATGTTCTGAAGATCATGATTGATTTGTCCCTGTCCGTCCCGGAAAATAAAAGAGTTTATTTCGCTTCCGATTTTCACCTGGGTTCCCCCTCGCATAGTGTCAGCCTCGAGAGAGAAAAAAAAGTAGTTCGTTGGCTCAACTCCATCATGCACGACGCGCACTCCCTTTTTATCCTCGGCGATATTTTTGATTTCTGGTTTGAGTACGGGCATACCATTCCCAAAGGATATGCGCGGTTAATGGGCTGTCTGGCAGGGCTCAGGGATGCCGGCATCGGGATCTATTTCTTTACCGGTAACCATGACATGTGGATGCAAGATTATTTCCCGAAGGAATTCGGCATCCGGGTATTCAGGAAACCGGCAACCGTGGAAATCAACGGCACCAGGTTCCTGCTTGGGCATGGCGATGGCCTGGGACCGGGTGATTTCAAGTATAAGGTCCTCAAGAAAATATTCGAAAATAAGATCTGCCAATGGGCATTCCGGTGCATCCATCCTGATCTCGGCATTCCTCTCGCTAATTTCCTTTCCCGAAACAGCAGGGACGTGAACCTGAAAAAGGACCTTGAATTTCTCGGTGACAAGGAATGGATACTGCAATTTTGCCGCGAAGCCGAATTGAAAGATCATCACGATATCTATATGTTCGGACATCGCCATATGCCCCTGGATATCAACATAAATGAAAACAGCAGGTATATAAACCTTGGCGACTGGATGAATCATTTCACATACGCGGTGACGGAAAGCAAAAAGACGTACATTGTAAAATTCGACACATCCATGGCTTCCGGGCAGTAACTCAATCTGAAACAATCCAACTGACATAATTTTAATTATGGAAAACAGACCCTGGCATACCCGGTATCCGAAAAACGTAAGGCCCAGCATCGAAACGGGAGGTTATGAATCCGTTGCCCAATTGCTGGAAAAGTTCGTCGGCAAATTCAAAGATGAAGTCGCGTTTGTGAATTTCGGAAAAGAGATGACCTACAAACGGCTCGATGAGCTGGCAACCCAATTCGCTGCTTATCTCCAGGGAAAAGGACTGAAGTCCGGCGACAGGATAGCTTTCCAGATGCCAAACCTTCTTCAATACCCGGTGGTTATGTTCGGGGCCCTGAAAGCAGGGTTAATCATCGTAAATACGAATCCGTTATATACACCCCGGGAAATGGAGCATCAGTTCAGGGATTCCGGATCTGTGGCCATCGTCATCCTGGCAAATTTTGCCAGAAACCTTCAGGAGATCCTGGATAAAACCGACCTGCGACTTGTCATAATCACGGAAACCGGCGATATGGTCGGAGGCATCAAAGGTCCGCTGATAAATTTTGTCGTCCGGAAAGTAAAGAAAATGGTCCCGCCATATAAGATTCCCGGCGCAGTAACATTCCACCAGGCAATGGCTGAGGGATCAAAAATGACTTTCAGCCCGGTCAGGATCAGCAAAACGGATGTCGCGTTTTTACAATATACGGGGGGCACTACCGGTGTTTCCATGGGTGCAACGCTTACCCATGAAAATATTATCGCCAACATGCTGCAGGTTAGGGAATACATGAATCCCAGGTTTATCGAAGGGGATGAACTCGTCATAACAGCCCTGCCCCTTTACCATATTTTCGCCCTCACGGTCAATTTCCTGTGCATGTTCCAACTCGGGGCCAGGAATATCCTGATCACCAACCCTCGCGATATTCCAGGATTCATCAAGGAATTGAAGAAACACAAATTTACTTTCATATCCGGGGTAAATACCCTGTTCAACGGCTTGCTGAACAATCCCGAATTTAAGGAAGTCGATTTCAGCAGACTCCGTGTAAGTGTAGGCGGCGGAATGGCAGTCCTTCAATCAGTTGCCGAGCGATGGAAAAAATTAACCAATATTCCGCTGGTCGAAGGATATGGATTGTCGGAAACTGCACCCGTTCTTTCCTGTAATCCCATCGATGGGACGGAGAAGAATGGAACCATAGGCCTGCCGCTTCCTGAAACCGATCTGAAAGTCATCGATGACGACGGCAAGGACCTTGCGGCAGGGCATCCCGGGGAGATCTGTGCAAAAGGACCGCAGGTGATGAAAGGTTACTGGAACCGTGATGAAGAAACCAAAAAAGTATTTCTTGAAGGCGGCTGGATGAGGACCGGCGATATAGGCCTTCTCCAGGAAGACGGCTTTTTCAAGATCATCGACAGGAAGAAAGACATGATCCTGGTTTCGGGTTTCAATGTATATCCAAGTGAAATTGAGGACGTGGTTTCGATGATGGAAGAAGTGCTCGAAGTTGGCGCAGTAGGTGTGCCGGATGAATATTCTTCAGAAGCCGTAAAGCTTTTTATCGTGAGGAAGAATGAAAATCTTACCAGGGAGGAAGTCAAGGCTTATTGCAGGAAAAACCTGGCCGGATACAAAAATCCCAAGTATATAGAATTTGTAAGAGAACTTCCTAAAACGAATGTTGGCAAGATCTTGCGAAGAAAACTCAGAGAACTGGAATTGACGGCGCCTGCAGCAGGCAGCATTGTTAAATAATTAATTCAGTTCAGGGTAATAGAAGAAAAAGAAAGACCCGGCGGGCACCGGGTCTTAGGTCAAAAACTCAAAATAATTAGGATAAACAACAACCCACAACAACGTGACAAATATAAATCTTATCCTGTATAATAAAAATATTTTATCATTTTTCTTCAGGAGCCGCCAAAGGCCGGATGAGGTATTACATATACCGCCAGGACGCCCTGCGTAACTTTATCCGGCCTGGAAACCGTTATTAGACTATCTATCTTGATAAAAAATACTCGGAAAATTGACTCTTTATGTTCAAATTCGTACAATACAATTAACAGGCAAAATAAATTAGCGGGATACCCTAACAACTATTTTTATTATATCCATAAAAACTGACTGAAGAAACCTATTATCTAACGTGGAAAAGGAAATCGGAAAGATCCTGGTCATTGATGACGATGAAGATGTATTGCTCGCCGCAAAAATGTTGCTGAAAAAATATGCCGCTGAAGTGATCATTGAAAAGAATCCGAAAAAAATACCGTTCCTTCTGAATGATTCTATTTATGATGTGATCCTTCTCGATATGAATTTCAGTAAAGATATCACCAGCGGCAAAGAAGGTTTTTATTGGCTCACCCAGATCAGGGAAAAGGACCCGGAAGCTGTGGTGATTCTGATTACGGCATTTGGGGATGTTGAAATGGCGGTGAAGGCATTAAAAGACGGGGCCACGGATTTTGTTCTCAAGCCCTGGCAAAACGAGAAGCTGGTCGCTACGATATCCTCCGCCGCAAAACTTAAAAAATCCTACCAGCAGGTCGACCAGCTTAAACAAGCAAAAAAGATTTTGCAGGAAGACAGCTACCAGCCATTCAGGGAGATCCTGGGGGAAAGCACATCGCTTAAAGAAGTGTTCAACATTATCGACAAAGTGGCAGCCACCGACGCCAACGTACTGATCCTCGGGGAGAACGGGACAGGAAAGGAACTTGTAGCCAGGGCGATTCATAATAAGTCGCTTCGAAAAGAACAAGTATTCATTGGCGTGGATATGGGCGCCATTACGGAAACCCTGTTTGAAAGCGAATTATTCGGGCATAAGAAAGGTTCATTTACTGATGCCAAGGAAGACAGGCCCGGCCGTTTCGAAGTTGCCCAAGGCGGGACCCTGTTCCTCGATGAGATCGGTAACCTGAGCCTTCCCTTGCAGGCAAAATTGCTTACAGCCCTCCAGCGCAGGGAAATCACCAGGATCGGATCCAACAAATCGATCCCGATTGATATCAGACTGATTTGTGCAACCAATATGCCAATCTATGATATGGTGAAGGAAAGCAATTTCAGGCAGGACCTTTTATACAGGGTCAATACGGTTGAAATTCATATTCCCCCGCTCAGGGAAAGGGCGGAAGATCTCCCGATCCTCTCGGAACATTTTATTGAAATGTATTGCAAGAAATACCGCAAGCCGAAGAAAAACATACCGGTGTCGACGATAAAAAAACTTCAGAAATACAGATGGCCGGGAAATGTCAGGGAACTTCAACATGCCATTGAAAGGGCGATTATTATGAGTGAATCAAGTTCGCTGGGGCCCGAAGATTTCTTTTTCCTGTCGCAGGTCAACGATCAGGAAGAATCCCGGCCGGAAAATTCGCTCGATCTTGATGAAGTGGAAAAAAATACGATCCTCAGGGCCATCAACAAGCATGGCGGTAATATATCGAAAGCCGCTAAGGAACTTGGATTGACACGGGCATCCCTGTACAGGAGGTTAGAAAAACATGGACTTTAATAATTTCAGGTTTAATATCATTGTCAGGGTAATCGTCATAACACTGACGATTATATTAATGTCGAACCTTATTTCCAGTAACGCATTCCTGGTCACCATCCTCCTTGTCGTTGCCCTGGTCGTAATTCAGCTTGCTTCGCTCATCCGGTATATCGAAAAGCTGACCGGTTCTTCAGGGCGGCCTGATGAATGGAACAGGGACCTTAATATACAGGGGAATAAAGAACAGCCAGACACTGACGCTTTCAGTCCGGGCGCCGAAAGCCAGAATACCAAAAGTATATCGGATTCGAAAAAGACGGGGCTCGAGAAAGATCCCAGGTATCAATATCTTAAAACGATTGTTCAGCATATAGGGATCGGCATCATTACCTTCAACAAAAACGGCGATATACAAATCATAAATACTGCCGCTAAAAAATTTTTCAGGGTAAGCTATATCAGAAATATCCACGAACTGCGCGCCCTTAGCGACATCCTTGTCGACAGTTTTATCCGCCTGAAAACCGGCGGACGCGACCTGATTAAGATCACACACGCCGATGAGACTATCAGGCTATCGGTATTCGCCATCGAGCTATCCCTGCAGGAAGAAGAGTTTAAACTTATATCCGTTCAAAATATCCAGTCCGAGCTTGAAGAAAATGAAATGGAAGCCTGGCAGAAACTGGTCAGGGTTTTAACTCATGAAATCATGAATTCAGTTACACCAATATCCTCGCTTGCCAATACCCTGGAAGAAGACCTGAAATCCCATATGAACCCTGTAACCGGAAAATGTGAAATGACATCCGAAGAAATGGGGGACTTTCACCTGGGGATTCAAACGATCCAGAAAAGAAGCGACGGCCTGATCAGGTTTGTAACTGACTTCCGAAGCATGACCCATATCCCGAAAATAAAGTTCGCCGAAGTGAACGTAAAGGATCTGTTCGATCATATTGATGTGCTCATGCGGCCGGAAATTGAACAAAATAAAATACACTTCGACAAGTCCATAATCCCGGGTCACCTGAAGATAAAGATTGACCAGGAACTCATCGAGCAGGTGTTGATTAATCTTCTCAAGAATGCTATCCAGGCGCTTGAAGATTCCGAAGACCGGCATATTCAGCTCAAGGCCTTCAATAATGAAAAAAACAGCGTATTCATATCCGTAAAAGACAATGGGCCGGGAATCGATGAAGACGCCCAGTCAAAAATTTTCATCCCTTTCTATACAACAAAGAAAAACGGGTCAGGAATCGGGTTAAGTTTATCTAAACAGATTATGCGCCAGCATCTTGGCAACATTACCGTTAAATCGAAGGTTGATGAGGGGACCGAATTTATCCTTCGTTTTTAATAATTTTGTATCATCTTAAATGGATAGCTGACAGAAATTTGATAAACTTGGGCTTTATTTCAGCAATTTGAGGATTTTATGAAAAGCACAGAAGAAGTAATTACGAAAATTCTTGTTGACAAGATGGGCATATCGGCTACTGAAGTGACACAGGACGCCAATTTCATAAAAGATCTGGGAATCGATTCCCTCGATTATGCAGAACTTGTCATGGAATTTGAGCAGGCTTTCGACATAAAGATCCCCGACAGCGATGCTGAAAAATTCACCACCATAAAAGATGCCGTCTCCTACATCAATGTAAAACTGAGCGAAAAATAACCCTTCGCCGGAATTTCATTTTTCTGTTCTTTTAGTTTTTTTCGAAAAATTCCTTATGCCCGGTTGTAAAAAATTCATCTTCCTCGTGCAGGGCGAAGGCCGGGGTCATATGACTCAGGCTATGGGCCTTTATCATATGCTGATTACTGCCGGCCATAAAGTGGTACACGTATTTATCGGGAAGAGCGACCGGAGGAAGATACCGGCTTATTTTACGGAGAGTTTCTCCTGCCCCGTGGAAGCCATCGCCACTCCAAATTTCATCACCGATATGGACAACAAAAGCATAAGGCTTATTCCCTCCATTATTTATAATGCTAAGTTTCTCCGCAAATACCTGAAGAGCATGAAAAAAATTCACCGGGCTGTCAAATCAGAAAAGCCGGATTATATCATTAATTTCTATGAGTTCCTTGGGGGATTTTACAATCTTTTGTTCCGGCCTTCTGCCAGACATATTCCGGTAGGGCACCAGTTCCTTGCTTCGCATCCATCCTTTCCCCTTTTGAAGAACAGGGTGATCGACCACTGGCTTTTCCTGATCAACAATTTCCTGACCTCGCTTAAAGCCTACAAAATATTTGCATTATCATTTTCAGAATATGATCCTTGGGTGATAAAAAATATTGTCATCTGCCCGCCGCTTCTCAGACCAGACCTCGATCATTTCCCCGCCGCGGGAGGAACTTATATTCTTGGCTACATGGTCAATGATGGATATGCCGGCCAGGTCATCGAATGGCATTCTCAAAACCGCGACACGGAAGTCAATTGCTTCTGGGACAGGAAGGGGGAACCGGAAGAGAAAATGGTCGATGAAAATCTTCGCTTCCACCAGCTCAGCGGGGAAAAGTTCATGTTGATGATGGCGGGCGCGAAAGGATTGGTCACTACTGCAGGATTTGAATCGGTCTGCGAAGCCATGTATTTCGGCAAGCCGGTCATGATGATTCCGGTCGAAGGCCAGTACGAGCAAGCCTGCAATGCCATTGATGCCGCGAATGCCGGGGCAGGAATTGCCGGAACCTCATTTGATTTATCCAGACTGATCCGTTATATCCCGGAATACAAACCGGTTGACAAAACATTTAAAGCATGGCTGGCTAAAGCGGAAAACATCATCTTGAAGGAGCTTGATTGATTTTATTGATAAACGAATTTCTTATATAAGTACCAAAATTCCGGACTTTGATTTTGAGATCTGTTGCTTATCTGATTTCCGCAATTTGAGTTTTGGTATTTGAAGTTTGTATTTTGAATTTTGAGAATTGGGATTTATAACGATTAGCTTATCCTGAAATTCGAATCCCGTTATTTACCGTATCTTTATAGAAGCGTACGTTAAGAAATGGCCCTGATCTCCAAAAAGAAAAAGATCTTCAGGATCAATCCCCCGCTCCGGAAATACATTGATTTATACGGCAGGGGGAAGCGGATTGGGATCCAATACCAGGATCTAGCCAGGTATAATTCATCCATTCCGCTGATCGACAGGAATGGAAAAGATACACTTTGGGAAACGGTATTCTACAATTCTTCAGAAGAAAAGCACATCCAGGGTTCGCTGAGAAAGATCTATGCCCTTCTGAAATCCGGCGGGGATATTTCGGTAATGGACCATCTCTATGTCGACCGGATCGATATCTGCATTTATGGGAACACAAAACCGTTCAGGGTGAGGATCATGAACAGGATCAATGATCTTTTCGATTATTATTACGTTAAGATCGCCGATTCCTCCCGGATATATGGACTGGAGCTGGAACATCTGTTGTCACCCAACAAGATCAATTTCATTGTCGACGGCGATACCCTGATCGAAGAACATATCCAGGGCATTCCCGGGGATGATTTCATAAGGGAATACCTGAACGATCCCAGGACCAGGCAAATGAGACTGGCCAAGGAATTCGTCAAATTCAATGAGCGCTGTTTTGTCAGGCTGCTGGGCGATATGCATTCCAGCAATTTTGTTATTGAAATGATCCCCGATTTCGACGATACGCATTACCGGATCAAGGCTATCGATTTTGACCAGCAGTCTTACGAGGGGCGAAGGGCAATCTATATGCCCCAGTACTACAAGCAGAATAATCCCATCATCGAACTCGGCATTAAACTGATGACGCCCGAACTGGAGCTTCAATATCTGAAAGAGGAGCGGTCGCTCATTGCCCACCGCATCAGGTCTTCGAATGCATACCTCAATCCGCTTCTTGATGCCATGATGCAGGACAATATTTCATCATCAGAGAACGAAGCCATATTGCGGGAAGAACTTGCCCGGCATTACAAGGACGACGAATTCCTGAAGTGCAGGAACATGGGCGAGATCATGAGAACAAGCCTTAAAATGGTATTTAAACATCCGGTACGCAAAACCTATGACCTCGCCGGCAAGAAACCCATGGAAAACTGAAGTTTCTGTCCCGGATTCATTAATTTTACGGCGGCATCAAATTTTTTATAAGATCCTTGTCTGATATGTTCACGGGAATCGTCGAATCAATGGCCAAGCTTGTTGAGATCAGGGAAGTAGGGACAAATAAGACTTTTTATTTCGATTCCCCCCTCCTGCCTCATTTGCACGTAAACCAAAGCCTTTCCCACAACGGGGTTTGCCTCACCATAACAGACATCAGGGATGCATTATATTCCGTAACTGCCGTCAGGGAAACGCTGATAAAATCGAATCTTGGGAGCCTGAAGAGCGGCGATTATGTGAACCTCGAAAGAAGCATGACATCCGAATACAGATTCGATGGTCATATCGTGCAGGGGCATGTCGACCAGACCGGCGTATGTACCGGAGTTGAGCCCCAGGATGGAAGCTGGCTGTTTGATTTTTCTTACGATTTTAATTCCACGGGAAATATTCTGGTTGAAAAGGGGTCGATTTGCGTAAACGGGGTAAGCCTGACGGCATTCAATTGCAGCCAGGGCGGTTTCAGGGTGACCATTATTCCCTATACCTGGGATAATACCAATTTTCGTTTCATCAGGAAGGGCGACAGGGTGAATCTGGAATTCGATGTTATCGGCAAATATGTTCAGAAGATGTTCCTGCAGGCGTACCAGGATCATATAAAAAATAAGCTGAATTGAAACCATACCCTGGTCATGGGTATTGGAACTGATAAATATCAACTTTTTTAGAGTCGCCGGAGGATATCTTTACAATCCGTGATTTTTACAAAGATTTTAAAATATATCTAACAATATTTTTTACCGTTTCCCATGAAAGAAAAAAAATATATAACCATCGACGGTAATGAGGCAGCGGCATACGTAGCCTACCGTGTCAATGAAGTTTGTGCCATTTACCCCATTACGCCGTCATCCAACATGGCAGAATGGGCAGATGAATGGTCGTCTAAGGGCATAAAAAACATCTGGGGTGTAATTCCTTCCATCGCAGAAATGCAAAGTGAAGGTGGGGCGGCAGGGGCCGTGCACGGGGCCTTGCAGGCAGGGGCACTCACCACCACATTTACGGCATCGCAGGGTTTGCTGCTGAAAATTCCGAATATGTTCAAGATTGCAGGGGAACTTACTTCAACGGTATTTAATATCTCGGCCAGGACACTGGCCACGCATGCACTCTCCATATTTGGCGATCATAGCGACGTGATGGCCGCAAGAACAACAGGGTTCGCTTTGTTTCCATCCGGATCCGTCCAGGAAGTGATGGATTTCGGGTTGATTGCCCAG
>DATDPY010000319.1:0-4409 GCA_035292565.1 Cyclobacteriaceae bacterium
AAGCTGACTTTTCAAGCAGTTGCCTGGCTTCTTCATAATGGTCGCGCGAAGATACTACCAGGACATCTTCATAGTTTTTGGCCGCTGCCCTGATCAGGGAAATACCGCCGATATCGATTTTCTCAATGATCTCATCATCGGCCGCACCTGAAGCAAGGGTTTCTTCAAAGGGATACAAATCGACGATGACAAGGTCGAATAAAGGAATAGTGTATTGTAAGGTCTCCGCCTTATCCTGTTCCACCCCGCGGCGGGCAAGTATCCCGCCGAACACTTTCGGATGAAGGGTTTTCACTCTTCCTCCGAGAATGGACGGATACCCGGTGAGGCTTTCAACCGTCGACACGTCGATGCCCAGGGATTTGATAAAACTATATGTTCCTCCTGTTGAATAAATCCGGACCTTATGATGATCCAGGATTCGGAGAATCTCATCCAGCTTATCCTTATGATAAACAGAAACCAGCGCGCTTGTAATTTTCTTCGATGACATTGTATCTTAATTTCTTTTTCGCTTTCCTGTGAATGTATAAATGTATATTTCCCGGCCTGTTCATTTTATGCCCGGCCCATCTCAGCTTTTCCATCATTGAACAACACCTTCTCAATCACCTCCGGATAATATTTATATTCCAATTCATGGATCTTTTCGGCAAGATCATTTGGTGTAAATCCCGGCTGGACGGCGCACCTGGTCTGGAAGATGATTGTACCCTCATCATACTTCTCGTTCACATAATGGATCGTGATCCCCGATTCCGGGTCTCCCGACCTGATCACCGCTTCATGGACGACGTGCCCGTACATCCCCTTTCCCCCGTATTTCGGAAGCAGAGCAGGGTGAATGTTAATGATCTTTCCCGGGAATGACCTGAGCAGGTATCCCGGCACGAGCCACAGGAATCCCGCCAGGACAATAATATCTGTTCCTGGTTTTTTAAGAATGTCCAGAATCTTTTCCGTTTCGTAAAAAGTGTTTCGGTTGAAAACAAGACATTCTACACCCAGTTTCCTTGCCCTTTCAATGACGTAGGCATCCTTATTATTGGTCAGAATGATTATAACTTCCGCCGATTTCGCCTTCCTGAAATACCTGATAATATTTTCCGCATTCGTTCCGCTTCCTGAAGCAAAAATTGCGATCTTTTTTTCCCCTCCCGTATCCATATTTAAAATTTGAAAAAAACCATGCTCCCGATCCCCAATACCATCAATATCTTAGCCAGCCTGCTCAGCTCCGAAAACTCCTTCCGGGTATCGGCGATGAATAATTTCCAGATAAAAGTAATGAACGGGATGGCCAGGACCACGATGTAAAAATAAAGCATTAATATTTTAAACTGCAGGATAATCGAAAGGAAGCTGCCGATAAATACAACCACGAGGATCAGCACGAAATATTTTGTTTTCCGGATGCCCCAGAGGATCGGGATGGTTTTACAGCCGAAGGTCTGATCACCCTTAAGATCTTCAATATCTTTGAGCACCTCCCTGACCAGGGTAAT
Organism: Cyclobacteriaceae bacterium; assembly: GCA_035292565.1. GTDB lineage: Bacteria > Bacteroidota > Bacteroidia > Cytophagales > Cyclobacteriaceae > DATDPY01. The sequence goes on from DATDPY010000319.1 coordinate 1,506, forward strand.
CAGGAAGCCGAACAACCCATACCCGATCACCAGCCAGGAAAGCCTCTGGTAATAAATTGTGATGATGATTATGCTGAGGGCGGTCAGGGAAGCGATGCAGAAATTCCCGAGGAAAGGAAGCCGCTTGAGGAGGTTCGAATATAACCACAACAAAAATGCTGCCGCCATATTGGTCAGCCCAATCCGCCAGTCGGCAAGGAACCCGATGAGGATAGCGATGAAGGTTATGATAACATGCGCCGCCAGGGCTATCCTCCGGTCGAACTCTTTTCCAACGATCACACGGTCAGGCTTGTTAAGATAATCGATCTTAATATCATAATAATCATTGATGATATATCCTGCCGCGGCGGTCAGCACCGTGCCAAGTACCACCAGGAATAAATACGGATCGGATATTATTTTCATCCAGGGTTCATCGGGCGCAGAAAGGAAGACAGCCGTAAAATACTGGGTGACCAGGATGATGATAAGGTTCGGCCAGCGGACCAGCTTCAGTAGCAGAATAGCCTTACGCAAAAGTAACCTGGTGTTCATGTTCGACCGGACAGGTGAATGCTTGCTCAACCTTTGATCAGCCCGGAGTATATTTTAAACGATTCTTCATCGAAGCAGACAAAGGTCACTTTTTTTATGCCCGGATTGATATCCAGGAATTCTTTTACAGTTTTAACGGCAACATGGGCGGCCTCCTTTTTGGGATAACCATATACGCCGGTGCTGATATTCGGGAAAGCGACAGATTGAAAGCCAAGTTCCGCTGCCCTCGACAAACTGTTCCGGTACGCATTGGCCAGCAATTTTTCTTCCCCGGATTTACCTCCCTGCCATATCGGACCAACGGTGTGGATCACTTTTTTTGCTGGGAGCTTTCCGGCCGTCGTAACCACAGCCTCCCCGGTCGGGCATCCTCCCTGTTCCTGCCTGATGCGATCACATTCCTCCATGATTTCCGGACCGCCCGCACGGTGGATTGCGCCATCCACCCCTCCGCCTCCCGCAAGCCTTGAATTGGCTGCATTCACAATGGCATCGGCGTGGATCCTGGTAATGTCGCCATGGATAGCTTCGATTCTCGCCTGCATCAGAATGAGGTATTGATCAGATCTTGTTATAAGAGGTTATTATTCCCTTGATCAGGGAGGAGCTGAAACCCTGGTGTTCCATCTCGTTCAGACCTGCGATGGTACAACCCATGGGCGTTGTAACCTTGTCAATTTCCTTTTCAGGATGTTCCTTCCCTTCGAGCAGTAAACCGGCGGCTCCTTTCACGGTCTGGGCAGCTACCAACTGGGCCGTTATGGAATCAAAACCGATCTCGATTCCACCCTGCGATGCGGCACGGATAAATCGAAGAGCATAGGCAATTCCGCACGCAGCCAGCACTGTCGCTGCATTCATCAGTTCTTCTTCAATCTTTATGGATCGTCCGAGCAGGTCGAAAATTGAAAATACGATTTCCCTTTTTTTCTCATCACCCGATTTTGTTGCGATACAGGTCATGGATTCCTGGATGGCAATGGCCGTATTGGGCATGGCCCTGTAAATCGATGGCTTATTCCCTGCCGCCTGTTCGAGCTGTTCCATCTTGATCCCGGTTACCACGGATATCAGGATTTGTTCCTTACGAAGTTTGCTCTTTATCGCGCCGAGAACTTCCAGGGCCTGGCGGGGCTTGACGGCCAGAATGATCACATCGGAGAATTCAGCAAGCGCGAGGTTGTCATTCCCGGTTTTGAGGCCCAGCTTTTTGAGGTCATCAAGCAAATGATCCTTCCGGCGGCTGATATATATGTTTTCAGGTTTCATTTTCCTGCTCTTAACCAATCCCACGGCAATCGACCTGCCCAGGTTACCGCCCCCCAGTATTCCAATTTTTTGACCGATCATTTCGTTGTAGATTATATTATTGAAAAATATGGAATTTTCGATAAATATAGACTTTCTTAGGAGCATTTAAGCATTGACCCGATGAAAGATTAGCGCTGGCGCCCGGTGAAAAAAAATATCTACATCCTTGTCGCGATCATTTCCCTGTGTTGTTATTCCACTATTTTTATTCCCCCGGATTTCTTATGGGTTGCAGGCTTTGTCACGTATTCTATTCCCTTCATAATCATTTTCAATTTTCTGCTCTTTATTTTCGATCTGAAGAACTTCAGGATCACCTCACTGATCCCCCTGATCATCCTCGTCGTTGGCTGGGGATTCATCAATGATTCATTTCAATACCCTGAGAAGAAAGAAGAGGGGCCTGTTAAAGTGTTGACATATAATGTCAGGATTTTCAATTTTTATAACCGTGAAACTTGGGCTAAACAATCGCCCGCAATCATGGCCGATTGGATTCGAAACACGGAATCGGACATTATTTGTCTCCAGGAATTTTTCACCACGCCTGCTCACCCTAATCTGAATACGCTGAATATTATTAATAAAGATCACGAATACCAGGCATATAATGCTCCGGTAGTCACACGAAAGGACGGTGCCCAGTTCGGAAGCGTGATATTCACCAGGTATCCAATCCTGCAAACCGGGAAGGTTAAGTTCGCAAACAGCACATGGAACCAGGCCATCTATGCCGATGTGCTTATAAGTGGGGACACATTGAGGATATATAACCTGCACCTGCAATCATACCATATTGATGAAAAGATGATCATGGATAATGAAGGCGATCTCCAGGAAGAAGTAACCGGATTGTACAGCCTGTTACGGACCGGATTCATCCGAAGGGCAGTTCAGATCCGGGCAGTTAATAAACACATTCGCGCGTGCAGGCACAGGGTTCTTGTTTGCGGCGACCTGAACGATTTGCCGTACAGTTATACATATTATCAGCTCAAAAGAATTCTCCGAAATTCATTTTCAACGGCGGGCCGCGGGTTTGGATTTACATTT
>DATDPY010000320.1:0-2785 GCA_035292565.1 Cyclobacteriaceae bacterium
CTTACTCAATTAATAACTTATTCATGAACCCGGCCACTGTTGATGAATTAAGGAGCATAATCGCCCTAAATGACCTTCCCGATGAACACCTTCAATGGATCCTCGACCGGTCGGATTTGACGGAGTACGAAGAAGGTGCGATGATGACCAGATATGGGGAACCGATTGACGTCATGTGGTTTATCCTGGAGGGCAGGTTCGATTATTATATCGATATGAACGGCCAACAGGTCCTTTTTTATACTTTTAAAAACGATGCGGCTACAGGCGGTGTAGGAGGAGTGCTTCCCTATTCCAGGCTTAAAACTTCTCCAGGCTATTCTTACTCAGTCGGCAAAACAAGATGCCTCTCGCTGCATAAAAAATATTTCCATGAACTGGAGCAATTGAACCCTGATTTAATTCAGCGGTTGATCGGGTTCATGACCGAAAGGGCAAGATCGTTTGCAACTATACAATTACAGCACGAAAAGGTAAGCGCATTGGGAAAGCTCGCTGCCGGGATAGCTCATGAATTAAATAACCCTGCCGCTGCCATAAGCAGGATTTCATCTGAGCTGGTGGATCGGCTTAATCAAAATTACGCACTCACGGAGAAACTCCTTCAATACGATATTAGTGCCGATCACATTCAAAGGATACGGAAGTTTGTTGAGTCAGTAACAAAAAGCCCGGCGGGCCCGAAGGTTGGTGCCCTGCAACGGTTGGAAATGGAAGACGACATCAATGCCTGGCTGGAGCAACTCAACATTCCTGCCAATCAGCAGGTATGCGAAACTCTGGCCGAAGCAGGAATCAGGGGAAAGGATCTGGAGCAAATCAGGGCAAATGTAACCGGCGACGCACTCATGCATCTTTTCAACTGGCTTGAAAATCTTTTAAGCTCGCAACGGTTGTTGAAAGATCTCGGGGAGGCATCGGCACGCATTTCGGTCCTGGTTGGGGCCGTTAAAAGTCATGTGCAGATGGACAGGACTAATGAATTACATCTTACCAACCTGCACACCGATATTGATAACACCCTGACACTGTTGGGGTACAAGCTGCGGGAAAAAAACATTAAGGTTATTAAAAATTATTGCCAGCAGCTGCCTGAGATCCCCGCCTATGTCGGAGAATTGAACCAGATTTGGACAAATTTGATCGACAATGCCATTTATGCCATGAATAAAGACGGAGAGCTTTCAATTGATACGGTGGTCAGCGGCAAAAATGTGATCACAAAAATAACCGATAATGGCACTGGTATTCCAAATGAAATTATTAACCGGATATTCGATCCCTTTTTCACAACTAAAAAAGTCGGCGAGGGAACGGGAATCGGCCTGGACCTGGTTAACAGGATTATTAAGCATCACCATGGGGAGATTAAGGTAAATTCCAGGCCAGGCAGAACAGAATTTGAGATTTGCATCCCGATTTCAGAGACAAAAGAGAATAGCCTATGAAACTTCCATTAATTATTATTACGGATGACGACGAACATGTTCTGCGGGCACTACAACGTGATATCAGAAATCGGTATCGCGAAGAATACCGGGTCATTGCAACCGGGTCTGCCAGGGAAGCTTTGGATCTGATCGGGGAATTGAAGCTGAAGAATGAAACGGTAGCATTATTTGTATCCGACCACCGAATGCCCGAAATGGAAGGTATTAATTATTTGGGAGAAGCAAAAAAGATTTACCCGGAAGCTAAATTGATTCTTCTCACTGCATACTCCGATATCGAAGCGGCCATCAAAGCGATCAATGATGTAAAACTTGATTATTATTTACTTAAGCCCTGGAGCCCTCCGGAGGAAAAGCTTTACCCCATCATGAGCGAATTACTTGATGAATGGCAGGCATTTTATAAGCCTGGCCGTGAAGAGACCCGGATCATCGGCTTTCAATGGTCGCCAAAATCCCATCGCCTCAAGGAGTTTCTTTCCGGAAACCTCATCCCGTTTTTATGGATGGACGTTGAAAAGGATGCGGAAGCGGAAAAGTTTCTCATCAGTACCGGAAAATCAAGAAGCGAATTGCCACTGGTGATCCTGAAAGACGGTTCTTTTCTGACGGACCCTCCCCTTCCCGAGCTAGCCGGTCGCGTTGGCCTGCGTCAGGCAGCTTCAAAAAACATGTATGATGTTCTGATTATCGGAGCTGGGCCTGCCGGCCTTGCTGCCTCGGTGTACGGCTCCTGTGAAGGCTTGAAAACCTTGTTGATTGAAAAGAGAAATCCCGGCGGACAGGCAAGCAGCAGCGCGAGAATTGAGAATTATCTTGGCTTTCCGGCAGGCCTTTCCGGCGCTGAACTCACGCGAAGGGCGATGGCACAAACCCTCCGGTTTGGAACCGAAGTGCTTACCCCGAATGAGGTGAAGAATATCCGTTTGAAGGACGGATATAAGATTATCGAGATAACGGACGGATCGGAAATATTCAGCAAATCGATTATCATATCAACCGGCGTGGAATATACCAAACTGGATATACCAGGCCTTGAGAATTTTACCGGTGCGGGTGTATATTACGGATCTGCCTCGGTTGAAGCCCATGCATGCAAAGATGAAATCGTTTACATCGTTGGCGGCGGAAACTCGGCATGCCAGGCAGCAATGCATTTAAGCAATTTTGCCAAAGAAGTAATTATTGTTATCAGGAAAGATGCCCTGAAAAATACAGCGGCCAATTATCTTGTTGAAAATATTGTCAAAACACCCAATATCAAAACCCTCTGCAATACCGAGGTAATATCAGCATCAGGAGATAAAATCCTTGAGCAATTAACGCTTAAAAAT
>DATDPY010000321.1:0-5126 GCA_035292565.1 Cyclobacteriaceae bacterium
GTGACCTTTCCAAGCTGGGAATCAGGGCACTGGTGGCGGCATCCTTGGCGACCATGATGACCGCTACCATTGCCGGTGTGTTGATGAGTTGAATCAAATAGCGATATATCCGGGGGTTGATTAACAGAAATAAATAAATGGCCGTTACCGTAGTGAATGGACCAGAATTGCTTGCTGAGATCCAGCGTCATCAAAAGGTTATCGTAAAATATTATACGGAATGGTGCGGCAGCTGCCGGCTTTTCAAACCCAAATTTGTACGCCTCTCGGATGATGAGCGCTTCCAGGGAATCCGGTTCCTGGATGTGGATCCGGAAAAAAGTCCCCAGGCGCGAAATGTTGCAGATATTGCCCATTACCCTACATTCGTGATTTTCAGAAGCGGTAAATTTTCAGAATCGATCGCCACCACGAAATCGGAACTTGTGGAAGAGCTCCTGCTTAAGCTGGCGCGAACGGATTAAAATGAACTGAATTGCTTCTCCTCCCAATGTGTGATACCGATAATTTTGTGTTTACCGCCATTAAATGCAGATATTTGCCACTGCTGGAGAGTAATTCGTAAGAATTTGATAATCCGAAAAGCCATATTTAGCCTGTTATTTATATCAATTGCTCTGGATTCAAATTCCCAGATCAACCGGTATATGGTTTTTTTCAAGGATAAGATAAATACGCCTTATGACATCGCCAGCCCGCAAGAGTTCCTTTCCCCAAGGTCAATAGAACGCAGGACGCGACATGGGATCCAGGTTTCAACCAGCGACCTGCCGGTCGATCCTGCTTATGTTGCCGGTTTAAACCAGCAGGGAGCAAAGGTGATGTATATTACGAAATGGATGAACGGATCCCTGGTTGAATGCACAGATTCCATTGCACAGGTAATATCATCGCAAGATTATGTTTCAAGCCTGGAGCTTGTCGCCACTGGACCGCGCCCGGTTACCCCGAATTCTTTTTATAATGGGAATAACCTTTCCGAATCCGGATTAAGAAAAGCGGAGCTGGCCAATGTCGTGCAGAATAATATGCTGGGAGCCGACAGGATGCACGAACTGGGATACGATGGAACAGGTATCCTGATTGCTATCCTCGACGCCGGATTTATCGGCGTTAATTCCTTTAGTTATTTCAGTCACCTGTTTGCAGGCGACAGGATAATCGGGACCAGGAATTTTGTTGCAGGTACTTCCGATATTTATGTGGCCGACAACCATGGGACCGAGGTTATATCCTGCATCGCAGCATTTGACGAAAACTCTTATAAAGGTATTGCATTTAATTCCTCTTTCATCCTTTGCATTACCGAGGATGTTCCTACCGAATACAAGATCGAAGAATATAACTGGTTGTTCGGGGCGGAGTATGCCGATAGTCTCGGGGCTGATATTATTAACAGTTCGGTGGGCTATAATACATTCGACTCGGCGTGGATGAACTATTCATATGCATCGATGGACGGCAATACGGCCGTTTCCACAATAGCTGCCGATATCGCGGCGTCGAAGGGCATGCTTTGTGTGATCAGCGTCGGAAATGAGGGCAATGACGAATGGAAAAAACTAGTAGCCCCGGCAGATGCCGATTCGGTCCTCTCGGTAGGGGCAGTTAATTCATCCATGCAGCCAGTGGTTTTCAGTTCCCGGGGACCCGCTTCTGACGGGAGGATAAAACCCGAAGTTGCTGCGCTGGGATATATGACCGCTATTATTTCACCTGGAGGCTCGATCGGTTACGACAACGGTACTTCATTTTCAACCCCGTTGATTTCAGGGCTGGCAGCCGGCGTATGGCAGGCATATCCCGAACTTTCCAACATGGAACTGATCGAGGTAATAGAGAAAGGCTCCAGCAATTATAATGACCCGGACACCTTATCCGGTTACGGGATCCCGGATTTCAGGAAGATCCGTTTATTAATTACAGCCTTGTCGGAGGAAATGCCTGAAAATTTATTCAAAGTATACCCCAATCCGGTTCAGCATCGAAAATTATTCATCGAATGTAACAAAGGCCCCGTAACCGGGATGCTTTCGGTGGAGTTAATTGATAATTCAGGAAGACAGCAGTATGCAGAAAGTTTTAAAATTAAAAGCGGGGAATTTAAAATCGAACTCGATCTTGCCGGATTTTCATCAGGGGTCTATATTTTATGTTTATATTCGTCCGCCGGAGACGGCAGAGTAAAGATCCTAATCCCCTGAATACGTCAAGCTTATGGACAAACCGATTCTAGTTGCTCCATCGATCCTCAATTCCGATTTTTTAAAATTAGCTGACACTGTCAGAGTAATCAATGATAGCGAAGCCGATTGGGTTCATATGGACATAATGGACGGTGTTTTCGTTCCAAATATTTCCATCGGATTTCCCATTGTGGATGCCGTCAAAAAAATTTCGATCAAGCCTCTCGATGTACATCTCATGATCGTGCAGCCTGAAAGGTACATTCAACGATTTGCCAGGTCCGGGGCTTCAGGGATTACCGTTCATTTCGAAGCCTGCACACACCTGCACAGCACAATCCAGGAAATTAAATCCATCGGGTGCAGGGCGGGGGTGGCGTTGAATCCCCACACGGATGTCGGTTTATTAAAACCTGTATTGAAGGATCTGGACCTTGTTCTGGTGATGACAGTAAATCCGGGATTCGGCGGACAGGCGTTCATTGAAAACTCATATACTAAGGTAAAGGAGCTTCGTGAAATGGCAAGATCAATCAATCCTGCCCTGGTCATCCAGGTCGACGGGGGAATCACGGACAATAACGCGGGACGTCTGGTGAAAGTTGGCGTAGATTGCCTCGTAGCCGGTACTCATATTTTCAGTTCCGATGATCCTGCCGCTGCCATCAGCCGGCTGAAACGGCTGGAAAGATAAACGATCAGCCAATCCGGGTATCTCAGATCTTCTTTATTTTTTCTTCCCTGGTCAATCCTTCCAGTATTTCTATATGAATCTCGTCGGATAATCCTGTTTTTACCTCCCTCTTCTCAAACTGCTGAATTGCCTTTTCCACCTCCACAAAGGTCTTATTATCTTCAAAAACCAGGTTACTTTCCCTGATTGAGAGGACCGAATCCCGCTTATCGAGTACAATATCTGCATTCGCGCTATATCCGGCCCTGAGGAATATTCCCGGCTGTAATTTAATGGCCGCCTTTATCTCGAATTGAATGGCGCCCTGGTCTTCCAGTCCTTTGGGGGCTATGTATTCAAGATAGGCATTGAATGCGTCCTTGTCGAGTGCTCCGATCTTTAGCTGGAGCTCCATTCCTTCCTTAAGTTTTCCGACTTCGGATTCATCCACCTTGCCCTGGAAGATCAGGTCGTTCATATTGGCAACCGAAGAAATGGTCGTGCCCTCATTGAATGTATTGGATTCGATGACGAAGGTACCTTCCTTGACCGGCACATCAAGGATCATTCCGTCGGCCGTTGAGTTCACAACGTTTGATACCGTCCCTGATTTCTTGGAAGCGCCTTCCTTGACAAGCTCGAGATTATTTTCCGCAGATTCGACTTCCTGTTTTCTGAGATTATACGCGAGGACAAACTGGTTATAATCAAATTCGGAGATGATCTTGTCGTTAAACAGGCCCCGCTGCCTGTCCAGTTCTTTCTCGGCATTCTTAAAATTGATGACAGCCGTCTTAAGGTTTGCTTCCGCGTTATTCAGCGCCACTACATTGGGGATGATCCTGATCTTGGCCACTTTGTCGCCCTGTTTTACAATCTGACCGGGTTCAACATAGATGATCTCCACAACGCCGGAAACCTGTGACTTGAGGGCAATCTCCTTCCTGGGCACAATCGATCCCGTGGCAACCGTTTTTTTGATGATATTCTGGAAATCCGGCGATTCAGTTTCATAGATAACAGGAGGCTTTTGCGACTTCCGGTAAAGGAAGTAACCTGTTCCAACGAAACTTATCACAAGAATTAAAACCAGCAAAATTCTAAATACCGTTTTCATTATTGATTTGTTTTTATTCCTGACGAATTGCCTCTATAGGACTTATCTTTGCCGCTTTATGAGCCGGGATCAACCCCGCCAGGGCACCGCAGACGATCAGAATGATAAATGCGAGCAGGGCGATATTCAGGTCGATACCCGGATCCCTGAACATACCGTCGTTCATTCCAAATTTATTCATCGCAAAACGCACTCCTTCCATCAGGAAGGTCCCGAGCACAAGCCCCGAATACCCGGCAATGGCTGTAAGCACGACCGACTCCTGGATGATGAGGCTGACGATGGAAAGGGGAGTGGCCCCGATAGATTTCCGGATCCCAATCTCCTTAGTCCTTTCCTTTACAATGATGAGCATGATATTGCTGACCCCGATCATGCCGGCCAGCAATGTACCGATGCCGACAATCCAGTTGAACAGCGATATACCGGCAAACAGGCCGATGATCTGTCCGAATTCCTTTTCAAGATTTTCCGATCCAAGAGCGCCCACATCATCGGGGTGTACATCATGAATGTTCATCAAGACTTTTTTGATGCCCTCTTCAACTTCCGCAGCTTTGAATCCTTCTTTAACTGTAAATCCGAACCACCCGATCCGGTTACCGAATTTGAAAGCCTGCTGGAAAGTGGTAAAAGGAAGATAAATCGTTTGTTCATCCCTGGAGCCCTGTTCCCCGGTCCTCTCTGATCTGAAGATCCCCACCACTTTGAAATATACTCCCTGGATTCGGATATAATCGCCGATGGGATCTTCGCCCTTTTCAAACAACACATCCTGTACATTCTGACCGATTACTGCGATCTTTCTGTTTTCCCTTATATCGATTTCGTTGATATGTCTTCCTTTCGAAATGGTGACGATTTGGATGGACTGGTATTCAGGGTAATCCCCAAACAATGAGAATGCCCCGGTCTTGTTTTTCCTTACGACGTTGTTCCCGCCCCGCCAGCCGCCCAGCGAATTTCTTGGCGCAAGCTTATCGAGGCCGGCCACCTTTTCCCTGATAACAGGAACATCTTCGTTATAAAATTGAATCCAGCGTCCAGGTTTGAATCCGCGGTAAGCCATGGTCGTTCTGCGCCCCCAGATAAAGCCGCTGTTGGTAGCCCATCCCGTGAAATTTTTCCTGACCCCGTTCTCCAGACCGTT
>DATDPY010000322.1:0-15183 GCA_035292565.1 Cyclobacteriaceae bacterium
GGTTTCGGGTTTATTAAGCCTTCAGATTCAAATGAAGACATTTTCGTGCACAAGAGCGGTCTAATCGACCAAATCCACGAAAATGATGAAGTAAAATTTGAAGTAGAACAGGGAAAAAAAGGACTTAACGCAGTCAAGGTCGAATTGATTCGATAAATCCATATCCTGGAAAGAAACGAGAAAGCCACCCTGCTGGGATGGCTTTTTTTTTGATTAAATGTATCGATTATGCGGGCTATTCGTACCGCAACGCCTCAATCGGATTCCGGATTGCAGCTTTCACAGCATGATAGCTGATCGTCAGTAAAGCAACACCCAGTGCAATCAGTCCGGCAAGGATAAAAATCAATATTCCGATATCCGTCCTGTAAGCAAAGGTATTCAACCAGAGATTCGTACCATACCAGGCAAGGGGGATCGATATGAGGTAGGCGATCAGGATCAGTTTGGAAAAATCTTTCGTCAGCAAGCCAAGCAGTTCCATAGTTGTAGCGCCGTTAACCTTGCGAATTCCGATCTCTTTTTTGCGGTTTTCTGTCGAGTAAGAAGAAAGCCCCAGCAATCCCAGGCAGGCAATAAATATTGCCAGAATGGAAAAGTATTCAATTGTCCGGCTGAATTTATCCTCCTTTTTATACAGGGTATCAAAGTCCTCATCCATGAATGAATACCTGAAAGGAGTATCCGTAAACTGGCTTGTCCAGATTTTTTCAATATTATTTATCGTCGATGCCAGATCAACCGTGTGGATCTTTACACATATTTTTGCACCCCCGAAAGCGATAACCAGAGGTTTAATCGGAACGTAAAGCGGCTGATAATGGAAATCCTTCACGAGCCCAATCACCATTCCGCTCTGCAAATTTCCAGCATCTCGCTTCAGGATTCTTCCCACTACTTCGTCCTCCTTCCAGCCAAGCGCGTTTGCAGCCGACTCATTGATGATATATCCTGCAGAATCGACTGCGTTTCCCGGTTGGAAGCTATGACCCTGGAGGAATTCAAGATTTAGAACTTTTTCAAAATCATGGCTGCAAAACATTACACTGAACCAGAGTTGTTCGTCTACCGAGCCACCTTCCGGAATGAATGAATTTTCAATTACTTCTTCCTGTCCCGGAACACTACCCCCAAGCAACGAAACCGACAGGATCTCAGGGTTTTTGGAGGCTTCATTTTTGAACGTAGCGTATTTATTAAACTGGCTGAAATTCAGGTCGGCAGTAAGTACCTGCTCCTTATCAAATCCGAGATCTTTATTATGGATGTATTTTATTTGCTTGTGGACAATCCCCAGGCAAATGATGAGTGAAATAGAAACAACGAACTGGCTTATAACCAGGACTTTTCTCAGTAAATTTCCGGAATTGTTACTGCTTGAATTTCCCTTAAGGACCTGAACAGGGTTAAACCTGCTGAGCACGAACGAAGGATAACTTCCCGATATGATGCCAACCAAAAGCACCAGAAGAATGATTCCGGCCACAAGCCCGGGATTCTGAAATATTCCGAAAGTAATTTGTTTGTCCGTAAGGTTATTGAACCAGGGAAGGGCCATGTAAACAAACAAAATGGCAACAAAAAAAGAAAGGAAGCAGGTCAATATCGCCTCACCGAGGAATTGGGTTATCAGCATTTTTTTATGTGCACCCATTACCTTGCGCATTCCGACTTCTTTGGCCCTCCGGATTGAACGAGACGTTGCCAGGTTCATAAAGTTGATGACCGCAATGACAAGGACAAGGAAGGCGATCAGGGAAAAAACGTAAACATACTGAATGTTGCCGTTAGCTTTAAATTCAAGTTCAATATTGGATGTCAGATGAATATCATCCGCCTCCTGGATGTTTAGCCTGACACCCTTTTCGACCAGCGCTTCCGGATAATGTCGTTTTACAAATTCGGGAAGCTGGGAACGGATGCTTTCCGCTTCCAGCGGATCCTCTACCGTAAAATACATCCATGCCGCCACCCATACCCACTGAGTATCAAAGAACTGCGGATTATTGAAGAACGACCTGAATGTTTCGAAGGAAGCAATCATGTCAAATTTAAGATGAGTATTATCCGGAAGGTCTTCGATAAGACCGATAACTTCCAGGTCACGGTTGGCCCCTACAATTTCAAGCCGTTTTCCGATTGGGTTTTCATCCCCGAAATACCTTTTTGCGGTGCTTCGTGTCATGATCAGTTCATTGGTGCCTTTAAGAGCAGTGGCAGGATCGCCTTTGATAAATTTGAATTGATAGATTTCAAGAAAATCGTTTTCGGCGAAAATAAAATGATCCTCATAATTTTCATCTTCCTTATTCTTGATCAGCACGGTATTTCCCCAGCTGGAAGGCCTGAATATCAACGCAGCTTTTTTTACCTGGGGAAAATCAAGCATCAATGCGTTCTTCGTAGGGAAAGGCACTGTGGCCGATTGGGAAAGATGATTGCCCATCGGAAAATCTTCAGTTAGCCGGTATATGCTTTCGTGATTTTCAAACCCTCTTTCATAACTTAACTCATCGATTACGAATAACAGAATGAGAATGCAGGCCGATAGACCCAGGGCAAAGCCAAGGGTATTGATCAGGGAATAGTATTTTTGATTTAAGAAACTGCGGAGAGTAACTTTCAGGTAATTGCGAAACATGGGTTGTTGTGGTTATTCAAACCTGAAAGGTAGTTATAAATTTTTTAATAATAAATTTCCGGAGTATTTAAAGAGAGGCAAAACCGCGCCACACGGGCTATTAATATTGACTTTGGCAATCGCAATGTCCCGTCCGGTTATATGGATTGTTATATAGATTCTGTTTTACTGGTTATCGGCCCATAGAAATTAAAACCGGAATAATGACTAAATTCGGATTCACAGGGTATTCGTGAATAATCCACATCATACCGTTAAAATTTGATCCGGATTAAAATGATTCAAAAAAATATATAATTTTAACATTCGATACAGAACATTATAACACAATCATCATGAAACTAATATTATTTTTCGTTTGCCTGCTTTTATTCAATGCCGGTTATTCCCAGGGAGGGAGAGCGGGGATCTTTGGGAATCATGCCGACGTCGGAAACCCGAAGATGAAGGGCACAACAGTATACGATGAAGCATCTCAGACTTATACGATCAGGGGGGCAGGATATAATATATGGTTTGCTCGCGACGAATTCCAGTATGCATATAATTCCGTGAAAGGAGATTTTATTTTAACCGCCCAATTTGAATTTACAGCAAAAGGAGTGGAGTCGCACCGTAAATTCGGATGGATGGTCAGGGAATCGCTGGCAGAAGATGCAGTTCATATGAGTGCAACCTATCATGGCGATGGTCTGACGGTAATGCAATGGAGGAATGGAAAAGGCCAGAACATGAGGGACCCGGAAGATGAGATTTTCTTCATGAAGAAGAATGCGCAGGTAATCCAGCTCGAGCGAAACGGAAAGGCCCTCATTATGAGGGTGGCATATTTGGGTGAACCCCTGCAGGTAGTCGGTAAGAAGGAAATGGAAAATATGCCCGACCAGGTACTTGCCGGAATATTCATCTGCTCACATAATGAGAACGTAATTGAAGAAGCGAAAGTATGGAATGTCAGCATCGATAAGCCGATGCCTGATAACTATGATGTATACGGACAGGGATTCAAAGGCGCAAGGCTGGAGACGATGAATGTGTTTGACGGCAAAAGAAAAGTTATTTATAAATCTTCCACCGGTTTTGAAGCGCCAAACTGGATGCCTGACGGCAAAAGCCTGATTTTCAACATGGGCGGGCTTTTGTATAAGATAGCTGCCGGCGGGGGTGAGCCTGTGAAGGTTAACACGGGCACAGCAGCCAGGTTAAACAATGATCATGGCATATCTTTCGATGGAAAATTATTGGCCATAAGCAATTTTAAGCCAAACCCCGCCGGCGGGGGTGGGTCTGCTGTATATGTACTGCCATTGCAGGGTGGTGAGCCAAGGCTGGTTACGGAAGGTACGCCATCATATTTCCATGGCTGGTCGGCGAATAACCGGGATGTTTATTATGTAGCTCAAAGGGATACCAATATTTATAACGTTTATAAATGCGATGTGAACGGAGGAAAAGAAGTTCAATTAACCTTCAATAAAAGCAATCATGTAGACGGCCCGGAAGGATCACCTGATGGAAGGTACGTGTATTTTAACGGCAGCATGACCGGGACCATGCAGTTGTGGAGAATGGATCCCGAAGGTAATAACCTGGAACAGCTCACTTTCGACGAGAACAATAACTGGTTCCCTCATATTTCACCCGATGGAAAGTGGATTGCATTTATTTCTTTTCCAAATGACATTAACCCGGATTCCCATCCGGCTTACAAGCGTGTTACATTGAAACTTATGCCGGCTTCCGGCGGGGCTCCGAAAGTTATCGCATATCTCTATGGCGGCCAGGGAACGATCAATGTTCCTTCCTGGTCACCGGACAGCAAGCAAATATCTTTTGTAAGTTACAAGGGCCTGGAGTAGCACCGGGGATTCAGTCTTTTTCGTTTTTTATTGAATTTATTTTTTTATGATGAAAACATTAAACCATTTAACCGGTATCTTAATCATTGTTGCCGCAATCGTAGGTTTCGAATTTGAAATTCATGCCCAGGCCGGGAAGCCGGTACCTGTAACCCCAAACGCTTCCCTGGAGGCGCTGAATCTTTTCGAATATATTTACAGCATTTCCGGAAAACAGATCCTTACCGGCCAGCATTGCGCACCACTGGTCGGCTCGATCAGGCTTCCGGTGGCACACAGGATTACACAACAATATCCCGCCTTATTCGGGCAGGATTTTGGATTCAGTTATCCGGGATATTGGGACGGAATTAATTTCCGTCAGAGGATTGTGGACGAGGCCATCCGGCGCCATGACGAGGGATTTATCATTACCATCATGTGGCATGCGATCCCTCCCACAATGGACGAACCGATGGAATTCAGGGAGTCCATACAGAGCGACCTGACCGATAAGGAATGGCAGGATCTTATAACTCCCGGTACCCTGATCAATGATCGATGGAAATCACAGGTCGATGTGATCGCCTGGTTTCTCAAACAGCTTCGTTATGCCAATGTCCCGGTAATTTGGCGACCTTACCACGAAATGAACGGTGACTGGTTCTGGTGGGGAAAAAAACCTGGAGAGAACGGATATAAAAAACTTTACAGGATGATGTTCGACAGGCTGGTTAACTTCCATGGACTGAACAACCTGATCTGGGTTTATAACTGCAATGAGGTTAAAAATAATGTGGACCCCTATGAAACATACTATCCGGGCGACGATGTAGTAGATATCCTCGCTACGGATGTATATACCGAGGGATTCAATCTTGAAAATTATGACCAGCTTTTGTCATTGGCGAAAAATAAACCCATAGCCCTCGGTGAGGTCGGCAGGCTCCCGACACCGGAAAAATTAAAGGAACAGCCGCGGTGGGCCTGGTTCATGTTATGGGGAGAGCCCGGAGGGGGCAGGGATGACGCTGGAAATTTTTCAACCGTATATCAAAGTGAACAAGCTATTACCCTCGGCGAGCTTCCATGGGTAACACTGAAAGATGAGAAAATTCATTACCCGATCCTTAAATAATCCATATCATATGAAATCCGCATATTTTTTTATTATCGCCGTTTTTTCTTTATTCCTGATTCAATGTAAAACAGGCCGGCAAACAACTAATTCAGCTGCAGGCAGAACAGGATCGGCGAATGCGGCTGCTTCAACCGTTGAAACTCCGAATAGTACACTTGCTTTGGTCGATTATCTCAGAAGAGTTCCCGGTATACAGGTGACAGGATCAGGCAATAACGTCGATATCAGGATCAGAAACGCGGTAACGTTAGGTCAGGGAGAATCTTCGCCGCTGTACGTGATTGACAATATCCCTGCAGGCGATAATTATTCCGCAGTCGCCTCCATGATCGATGTGAATGATATTAAATCGATTACTGTTCTGAAGGACGTTGCTTCCACAAGCGAATATGGCTTTCAAGGCGCTCACGGAGTAATATTAATCAGGCTAAAAAAAGGACCTGAAAAATGACCGCTTCATTTAAGCGGGAAGAAGTAGCAAAGATAGGCAGAAAACCAGGAGTAAGGATTTAAACTCTCATTCGTCAGGTTTGCCGGGATATTATAAAAAGCTATAAGTTGTAATTCAAGATTGCCTATTGACAGAGTGGCGGGGATGCCGATTTCATAATCCGCGATTCTGAGGCGTTGATCAAAGTCTTCTGTGGTTGCATCAACCGGATCGCCGAAGATTGAACGTAAAGAGTCATTGGAAAGCGATACGCTAACTCCGGGGTTTATTTCGATCCTGCCGTTTCGCATAAAACGGGACAGGAAAATGTTTTTCGCGATGGTAAAATCCTGAACGAAAAGCCTGTCGATCCCAAAGATAAAATAAGATCCCGATTCAAGCTGGAACAGTTTAAAGTTATAATTCAGTACACCTTCGAAATAATTTTCCAGTGACTTCCTGGAATAAACATCTTTACTGTGAACGAACCATCGCTCATAGCCTATTGACAGATAAAACCACGGTGTGACCTGATGTTCAAATCCCAGCCCGATATCGGTTTCAACAGGTATTTCCTCCATTTCGCTCCATAGAAGAGTCACTGCATAAAAATAAAATCCATTCCCATAATTGAGCATGATATATGGATCAACACTGAATTGTTCCATACCAAGATTTCTTCCCCAGAAATTTACTTTGCTATTATACTGACTGCCAAAGAAAAACCCGGGTGTTGAACTTTTTAATGAATCGAATGCCGGAGAAGTAATGCCTGTAAATTGCGCACTGATTCTTACCGGCCATGCGACAAATGCAAGAATTATGATACCATACCAGGTTTTCAAAACTATCCAGGGGCTATGAGATTTCAGTTAAATTCCAGGGCTTCAATTTTTACATTTTTGGCTCTTACGGCTACAGCGGCCTTATATTTAGGGTCGAAATCCACCGGACTCACGTACCAGGAATTCCCGCGATCGAAATCCGGGGCATGCAGCTTTTTATCGAGGAACGGTGAAACATTGAATTGGTCAAAAGGCTTAGTCATTCCCAGGCCCATTGATTTTACGACAGCCTCTTTCATACTCCACAAGGTGTACAGGAAGGAAAGTTGTTTTTCCATGCTGCATTTACTCAGGATGCACTGTTGTTCTTCCATTGAAAAAAATATCTCCGAGAACCCTGAAATATTATCCATATCCCTGACGCGTTCAAGGTCAACTCCGAGCCATGCCGAATTGGATATTCCAAGTAGCATAAATTCATCGCGGTAGGATAAGTTGAAATAAATTTCAGGGTACCCTGGGTGTTGTTTTAACCTTGGTTTGGAATTCCTGGAATAAAGAAAGCGTATGCTCCAGGGCCGCTCAATGAGATAGTAACTGAGTATTTCTCTCAAATATGTATGAACAGTTAAATAACGGTTCCTGTCATGAATGCATAAGAATGCACTCATCCTTTTTCTCTCGCCTGGAGTGAACTTGTCCGCATTATAGTTTAATCCGCGAATGGGACTTTCCAGCGAGCACCTCCAGAGATGGATCTCGGCTAAATCATTTTGAAAGCTGAAACTCATTACCGGCATATTTTGCAGGACACCCTTCCCAGAACGAACCCTCGGGGATCGATTCCCCTTTCATCAGGAACGACAATCCACCGATCGAGGAGCCGTTACCCATATGGGTGTCGTAAAGCACGACCGATGACTGTCCGATTGTGCAGTCCCTTCCGATGGTTAATTTCGAAGCTTTAAGAACCCTGTCTTCAAATAGGTGGGTCTGAACGACCGATTGATTACATAATGCAGTTCTGTCTCCGATGCTTACCAGATCCCATTCCAGGAAACCTGTTGTATTGATATAACACTGACGCCCGATTTTGGAACCCATCAGCCGTAAATACCACGGAAGAAACGGTGTTCCCTGAAGGCTTCCAAGGATCAATGGAGTTGACAAGAATTCATACAGCGCGTTAACGAGTTCAAGTCGCCAGACAAAGTTGCTCCAGAGCGGGTAATTGAAGGGTTTGTATTTTCCGATGACAATCCATTTAATTAAAGCGGCTCCCAAAATTACCGTAACACAGCTTGCCGGCAGAATAAATGGGAGAAGAATTAGGGTAATTGGGATACCAATGAGCGGGTATAAATGTAGTGCAGCCACAATGACGGATACATTAACGAATACAAATCCACTCGGAGGCAGGCTGATCCGCAGCAATTCGAAGCACCATCGCGCAGCTCTGAGCCGGAATGGCGGGCAATAGGTCTTTTCCTCCCTGAATCCATGACTGGGTTCCCTTTTAGGAAAAAGAATGGCCGGTGAACCAAACCAGGTAGCATTTCCGGGTTTTGATTTATCGGGACCAGGTGCAACCGAGAGGACTCCGATCAGGGAATTTTCCCCGATTACCGACCCTGTTGGTATTACGGCACTGTTACCTGCGAATGTGCGGTTTCCGAGCCTTACCGGATCAATGATCAGCCAGCCCCCCTCAACATGGGGGCATCCCAGTGAAACCTCATCAGCGATCGTACAGCCATCTTCCAGATGGATAAGATCAGGAGTGGAAAGGCTTGCCGTAGATAATTCGACAAATTTGCCAAGCTTGACTCCTAATGCCCGGTACCATGGAATTACATGAAGCGTTGCATGCAATTGACCTACGTTATCGATGCTCATCCTTAATAGATGATTCAGTATCCAGTGCTTCAGGTAATAACTCCCATGCACCGGATATCTGCCCGATGGCAGTTTCCCAATGAAAACCCGTTTAAGGATTAATATCTCGATGGTGAACAGGATAACAAAGGATAATCCAACAACAGGCAGGATCAACATAAAATAAAGGAATTGGTCGAATGGATTAATTTCTTTCAGGATCATGATCCCCGGAATAAAAGCGATGATAGAAATCACCGGGAAAAAGAAGGTTAACAATGCGTAGTATATGGTAACAATTGTTATACGGCTTCGGCTTGGAAACCTCGGCTGTATTCCGGATTTTTCTTTCGATAAGAATTGAGCCGGGGAGCCTTCCCAGGTTTCATTTCCCGGGATCACCTTTCCTGGTGGGATCATCGTCAAATCAGTAATTCTTGAACCATCTTCCATTCGCG
Source organism: Cyclobacteriaceae bacterium (assembly GCA_035292565.1). Lineage (GTDB taxonomy): Bacteria > Bacteroidota > Bacteroidia > Cytophagales > Cyclobacteriaceae > DATDPY01. The sequence continues at coordinate 9,169 of DATDPY010000322.1, forward strand.
TTCCTTCTGATATCACAGAGCGGGCGCCTACAAAGCAGTCTTTTCCAATGATCACAGGTTTTAGATACAGGAAACCATTTTTCACGCTATATCCCAACACCGATGCATCCTCGTCGATGCTGGAGCCATCTCCGATGGATATCAGGTCGAAAGCGGAAAACCGGTTAGTTTCTATATGAACATTTCTTCCGATCTTCATGCCCAGGAGGCGGTATATATTGGGGAGGATCGTAGTCCCCTCGAGGTAATCGAGGCGTATGGAATGAATGATATTCTGGACGAACCACCAACGGATATAAAACCACCCCCATAATTTATGCCTTCCCGGCTTGAGCTTTCCCAGAATGCACCACTTGGCTGCAACGGCAAGAAGTATCAGGGCCGGGTATGTCACCACAACACTTGCGAGACAGATGCTAATGCAAAATGCGAGAGAATATCCAAGGTCATAAAAATAAAAGAAGATCAGGTATTCGATTATCCCCATAAACAAATTATATCCGAATATGAAATAGAGCCCCAGGAATTGCATGATACCTGCAAGGAAATGTTCTGTTTTACCGGGAACATTTCTCGCTATTCCGGAAGGCATGTGCGCTTTCCCATTCACCCGTTTTTTATTTCGGGCTCTGACTTCTTCGGACAGCTTACTGATGGTTGGATTTTCGTAAAGGTCCTTTATGGAAAGTTCCTGGAAGTATATATTTTGCCGGAGAGTGGATATTACTCTTGCCGCTAGAAGCGAATGCCCTCCCAGGTCAATAAAAAAATCGTCATGGATTGAAATCTGCCGGTGTTGAAAATGATTTCTCCATACCTTGTGGATCGCAGACTCCATATCATCCTGCGGTGCGACGATCTTTCGATTATTAGCCGTAATTTCATTATCAGGTTCAGGCAGACTGTTTTTGTCGATCTTCCCGTTTGGAAGCGTCGGAAAATTTTCTAAAATGACATAGGCAGAAGGGATCATATAAGCTGACAGTTTTTTCCTGAGGAAATCCCTGCATAAGGATTCATTAAAAGACGCTTGATTGTTTTTTTTGATTAGGTAAGCGATGAGGTGCTGGACCTGTTGTTTATCCTCCCTGACCATGACCACAGCATTCTGAATGTTGTCCATCTGCAGTAACACCGACTCTATTTCCGTCAGTTCAATCCTGTATCCCCGAAGTTTAACCTGGGAATCAATCCGGCCCAGGAATTCCACTTCGCCTTTTTCATTAAACCTGGCCAGATCTCCTGACCTGTATATCCGCCTGGGAAAATCAGGGCGGACAGGAAATTCAGGATTAATGAATTTTGCCGATGTGAGTTCCGGCTGATTAAGATATCCGGAAGCAAGCCCGGATCCACCGATGCAAAGTTCTCCCGGAACGCCTGTTGGTACCGGGTTTTGCCTTCGGTCGGTGATGAATACAGCATAGTTGGGAAGCGGCCTGCCTATGGTCGTTTTTTCATGTGGATTAAATTCCGCATATGTGGCTATTACCGTTGCTTCTGTCGGACCATAAGTATTGATGATCCTCAAGTTTTCAGAATGCCATCGCATCAGGAGGTCGTGAGCACAATATTCTCCTCCAAGTATAAGGATCCTGAGTGATGGCAGCGGAGGCTGCATCAGGGACAGGAGCGTGGGGATAGTAGATACGACTGTTATATTGTTAAGTTTGATGAATTGTTCAAGTTCTGCTGCTGAAACCATCACGCCTTCATCAACAGGATAAAGTGCAGCCCCTGAAAGAAATGCCAGCCATATCTCTTCAATGGAAGCATCAAAAGCGGTTGAAAGCCCCTGTAAGACCCTGTCGTTGGAATTTAAACTAAATATTTCTTTTTCCGATTTAACCAGGTTACTTATGGCCGAATGCGGTATTACAACCCCCTTTGGTTTACCAGTTGAACCGGAGGTATAAATAAGGTAAGCAGGAGAAGCAGGATCAACAATTATTTGCGGATTCCTTTTGGTAACATCCTTGTTATTCAGACCGGATAAGGCTTTACTGACATTCAACATTTTACACCGGATCGGCGGATTTTTAATTAAATGTCCATTGCCGGTTAGTACCATTTTCGCCCCGGAATCACTGAGGACATAGTTAATTCTTTCCTCCGGGAAATTTGGATCCAACGATACGTAGGCTGCTCCAGCCTTCAGGACAGCGAGCATAGCTATATAAAGATCCGGACATCGGCTTAACAGAATGCCGACAAAGTCACCGGTTCTTATGCCGTACCGTACCAGAATTTCTGCTAACCGGTTTGCCTCGTCATTCAGCTGGTTGTATGTTATTGATTTTCCTTTGTAAAAAACCGCAACCGATTCACCATTCAGCCCGACAGCATGTTCGAAAAGATTGTGGAGCAATTCAGGCCTTGAGATATCCTCTCTAACCGGGCCATAGGCCATGGCTTCGACAACCTCAAAATCCTGCTTGCTTAAAAAATCAATCTTTTCAATCGAGAACAATGGGTTATGCAAGAGTTGTTCTGCCAGGGCATGATAATGTTCTGTTGCTTTCCCGAAAACAAATTCGAAGAATCCATGCCGGATATTAACAAACCTGGCCTCTAAAAATTCCCACCCGGTATGAGGCTGTAACCTGCACAGGTACATTTCCTTTTGATTCTTGACCTGCGTTGGAAACCATTGCAATTCAATTTCAGATAATATCCCCGGCGCCGGGTTGCCGTTGATCGGATTCAGATCGCTGGCGACCTTACGGCAAATTGAAAGAAAAGTCTGATAATTTAATGGGGAATATGTTTTCGACAAATTATATTGCTTTCCTCCCATGGAAAACCTGATATTCAGGGCAACCGTATTACCCAGATATGCGCTGTATTTATGCAGTTGTACAATTACAACGGCAACTGAAAAACTCAGAGATGAAATTTTATAATGAGATAAGAGCGGACTTTTTTTAGGAATAACTATCATTCATTTAGCAATTTAGTGTAGAAATTATTATAGGGCGAGGATCTCAATCGCAACAGGGTACGGTGCCGGGTCGGTTTGGAAAATAAAATTAGTCGTGCGGGCAGTAACAGGCTGGCATAAAAAAAATGAAAATCATGTCATTGATTGGATGACATATACACTGATTCAGGAAATCATCCGGCACGATCATCTGTTCTTATCCGGACAAAAATATGTTCGAAAATAAAACAGACCGGTGTTAAGGAAATTTTCTATTTAACTCAAAATGAGGTGATTATAAAAATGGATTGAATTTTGTTCGTAATTTGACGATTAAACGGGAATCCCATGAAATTCTTAATTGCCTTTCTCCTCTTTTGCATATTATTTTCAATATGCTGGCCTCTTGCGATCGGGGCATTTTTTTTATTCGGGTTCTTATGGCTGATTCTCCTTCCATTCCAGATCCTGGGATTTACCATCGCGCTTGTTTTTAAAATCGTGACGGCAATATTATTGCTCCCATTTAAGCTACTTGGATTGGCTTAATAACCACCGGATTTTAATAAGCAACCACTCTGATTCTCCTTATTCATCTCTTAATGTATTTACAGGATTGGTTTGTGCTGCGCGTAAACTTTGTGCGGCCACTATGAACACGGCAAATGAGAGGGCAAAGAAACCTGTTGCTGCAAATATCCAGGGTTGAAGTTTAACATGAATGGGATATTGATCAAGGTACACCCGGAGGGCCCACCAGGTTACAGGGACAGCAATGATAAATGAAATGACAACCAGTTTTGCAAAATCATACGACATCATCGATAATATATTCATTACGGATGCGCCCATTACTTTTCGGATCCCGATTTCCTTAGTCCGCTGTTCGGCAGTATATGTTGACAGTCCGAGAAGTCCCAACCCCGTAATCAGGATGGCTAAAGCTGCAAACAGATTTACCAGATTGCTGGTAAGGTTAATCGATTTGAATTTTTTGTCGAAATCCTGGTCGGCAAAGGTATATTCAAAAGGATAGGCCGGGTTATATTTTTCGAACAAACGTTTAACCTGGTTCAGGGATCCGTTAAGATCATTATTCGGCCTTAACCGGATCGTAACATATCCACCCCAGTCTGCAAGTACCAAGAATGAAGGTCTTACTTCCTGATACGGTGATCCCATCAGGACATTGTCAATTACCCCGATCAATGTCCTTTTGTCGCCCCAAAGGTCCAGTTGAGTACCCAGGGGATCCTCAAGGTTCATTAGGTCAAGGGCCGCTTTGTTGATTATGATCGCAGAAGAATCACTTATAAAATCCTCTGAAAAATCCCTTCCCATAAGAAGCCTTATGCCCATGGTTTGTGTATAATCATAGCTTGTGGTAATCGTAGTGAATAAAATCCTCTGGTCCTCCGGCTTACCGGGCCAGCCCAGGAAATTATTGGAATGAATATCCGTGATCGGACTGTTTGAAAGGGTTACGCCTTCAGCAATACCGGTCTGCAACAGTTCATTTTTCAAGACTTCATAGTTTCGGTTAAGCTCTTCATTACGTTCCACAACGACCAGCCTATCCTGATCGTATCCAAGCTCGCGGTTCTTTACCAGTTGGATCTGCTTTAAAATGACTATGGTTCCGGTGATGAGCAATATCGAAAATCCAAACTGCATGATGACCAGGATTTTCCTCGGCAAAGACCCCCTGCGCCCCTCCAGGACTTTCCCCTTCAGCACTTTAACAGGCTGAAATGATGACAGATAAAATGCAGGATAACTTCCTGAAATAATCCCGGTAAGTAAGATGATCGAAGCGGAAAACAGCCAGAAAATGGGTGAAGCATAATCGATGAAAAGTTTTTTCTCAACAAGACTGTTATATGCTGGCAATAATAACTGGGTCAATAAAACTACGATCCCAAATGAAACCAATGTAATCAACATTGACTCAGATATAAACTGAAATATGAGATCAAGCCGCCCTGAACCCATGGTTTTCCTGATCCCGACTTCACGGGCCCTGCCGACAGACCTGGCAGTGGAGAGGTTCATAAAATTGATGCAGGCAATCAAAAGAATGAAAATTGCGATCAGCCCGAACATTTTGACGAAATCGTACATGCCGCCCTTTTCCACCCCATTTTCAAAGGATCCATGAAGTCTCCAGCGCTCCAAAGGGTAGAGGAAGAACTCCGGCTTGATTTCAGTCTGCCCATGATCGATCAGCATCGGTTTAATCGATTTTTGGACTTCTTCCAGGTATAGGGGATCAGAAAGCTCTACAAATACCTGGAATGAATAATTTCCCCAGTTATCCTCATTATCCACGACCCAGGGTACAACTGACCTCCAGTATTTATAGGGAAGCAGGAAATCGAAATCGAATGTCGAATTACCGGGGATATCTTTCAATATACCGGATACCTTTAGATCACCTTTATCGTCGACCCTGATCATTTTATTTACCGGGTCTTCATCGCCAAAAAGATCTTTCGCGGTTTTTTGCGTGATCACGATCGAGGAAGCATCATCAAGCACGCTGGCCGCATTTCCGAAAATCAGGGGAAACTCAAACATGGTAAGAAATTCACCGCTTGCATTGTGTCCTCGTTTCATTAGCTTCTTTTCCCCCACAGTGAGAAGGTGATCGCTGCCCCAATCCATCACAGCCGTATTTTGAATATGAACATTGGCGGATTTAAGGGCTTCATAGGAGGGAAGCGGTACCGATGTCCAGGAATTTACCCTGTTGTCATAATGGGCCCTTCCCCATAACTGGTAAAGCCTGTCAGCCTTGGGGTGAAATTTATCGTAGGAAATTTCGTCTGTGATCCAAAGTATAATCAATATGGAACATGTGATGCCAATGGATAATCCGACGATGTTTATAATGGAAAATATCCGATTCTTGATCAGGTTCCGGATGGTTATCAGAAAATAATTTTTAATCATAAAAATTGAGATTTTGTTTATCCTTTCCAGCCAAAGGTTTAATCAATGAATCTGGCGTTGCCCGAAATTGCGATCGCTTACGATTATAGAGACTTCATGATCGTCAAAAAGTTGCAAAAAGTGATTAGATATTTTATGAAGAA
>DATDPY010000323.1:0-3312 GCA_035292565.1 Cyclobacteriaceae bacterium
CATGCGATTCTTTATCGAGCTGTTTCGAAGTGGTGCCCGAGGCCACCATGCAATGGAATCCGGAGCATGCCCCGCAGGCCACAGTTATAAAAAGTATCGGGAACATAGCCCCGAGCTCATTGCTCGACCACCCCGTGAAGAAGGGGTACTTAATCTCAAAGCCGCCAAAAAGGATTCCGGCCAGGGCGCCGAGTACCGATCCATAAAGAAGGAAGGAGGAAAGATAATCCCTCGGCTGCAATAATATCCATACCGGTGTGATGCTGGCGATAAAACAATATGCGATCAGAATGAGGTTCCAGGTCTTGCTCACCTCGCCCATCAGCGGCGGTAAAATCGAATTGTTGACCGGAAAAATCTGCCCGATAAATATGCCCGCGAAAACCAGGGGCACGAAGATCAACGAGCTTAGTTTTATGCTGAATCCCAGCCGGTAAACCGATAGCCCGAATAAAACGGCCAGGAACATATACAGGATTGAAGAAGTGGCAACCTCGGGATTCGAGGTAAATCCTGCAGAAGTGAGATCTACAAATACCACGAGTATGTAAACCAGGGCCAGCCACACGAAAACCAGGAACAGCTTATACGATAGCGGCGTCATATACAATTTTGCGATCTCGCCAACCGACCGGGCTCTATGCCGGATCGAAGCCATCAGCGAAGAATAATCGTGCACGCCGCCTACGAAGATCGATCCGATCACGATCCAGAGCAATGCCGGAAGCCAGCCAAATGCAATGGCAGCAATGATCGGACCTACGATGGGCCCGGCTCCGGCGATGGAGCTGAAATGATGCCCGAGAAGTATGGCAGGCCTGGTGGGAACACGGTCAACGCCATCGTAATCGGTATGGCTTGGGGTAGGGTTATTTTTATTGATTTCGAATTTCCTGTCAAGGAATTTCCCGTAGATAAAATATGCCAGGACAAACAATGTAAGGGCAACGAGGAAAATATTTAGGAGCATAGTGATGAATTTTTTCTCCTGAACCTGATTGCCAAATTACAAATATGTATATTCAAAGAGTAATTCCATAACGGAATTTCCCCCGGGAAATCAGGATTGGGGTATATAACTGGAACTAATTTTTATTGCTATGAAAAGGTTTTTTGCCGTTATCACACTTTTATTAACAGGTCTTGGCGTTGTTGCGCAGCAAATGAAACCTGAGGAGACTGAGGTATGGGAGCCGGTTCCCCCGGCTATTACGCCAGGCACGGAAACGGCGGCTCCATCGGATGCGATCATACTTTTTGACGGGAAGAATTTCGATCATTGGGCATCGGTAAACGGCGGACCAGCGAAATGGGAGCTGAAAGACGGCGCTATGACCGTCGTGAAAGGTACTGGCGTAATCCAGACCAAAGAATCATTTGGCGATTGCCAGCTTCATATTGAATGGAGAACTCCCTCGGTTGTTTCCGGAGAAAGCCAGGGCAGGGGGAACAGCGGTATTTTCCTGCAAAGCCGGTATGAAGTTCAGGTGCTGGACAACTACAATAACCGGACTTATTCGAACGGCCAGGCGGGGAGCATCTACAAACAGGCCATCCCGATGGTAAATGCCTGCCTGCCTCCCGGTCAGTGGCAGACCTATGATATTATCTACACGGCGCCCCGCTTTGCCGATAATAGCAGCCTGATCGTGCCGGCCTATATCACGGTAATTCACAATGGCGTGATCATCCTGAACCACTTCCAGATCAAGGGCTCCACCGATTACATCGGCCTGCCGAAATATGAAAAACACGGTGCGGCTCCCATCCAATTGCAGGATCACGGCAATCCGGTGAGCTACAGGAATATATGGATAAGGAAAATATAATTTATTTCGAATACCGGGCATAGAATATTGATTATTGAAATATGAGACATTCAACACTCAACAATCAATAATTAATTTTCAGAGATCGGCAACTAGGATATCTCAAAAATAATGAGGGTAATTATTGTTCGCCAGTCTCAGGCATCTCAGTGGAAAGCGAGAAGGGCGCTGCTCCATCATCAATCCCCCAGGATTTATCCGGAATACTATCCATTCCGAATTCAAGGATCCCGCCATTCATAATTTCAGCATGATCAATCCATGTATGATTATGGCTATGACCATTCAGGCTAACCGATTTTATATATGGAGTTGCATCGGTATTATGGGATGATTTAATCACAAATTGATTCCCGTTTTCAAGATCTAAGATGACCTTGTCGAACAACGGACTGCCAATCACATACTGTGTCGTTGCCGGTGTAACGGGGTAAAATCCCATGCTGCTGAATATGTACCAGGCCGAGGTCTGGCCATTGTCTTCATCGCCGCAGTAGCCATCGGGAGTAGGGGCGTACAGCTTCGTTAACACTTCCCGGACTTTCTCCTGGGTTTTCCAGGGCTGGCGGGCATAATTGTATAAATAAATCATATGCTGGACCGGCTGGTTCCCATGCGCATAGTTTCCCATATTCACAATCTGCATTTCCCTGATCTCGTGGATGGTGAATCCGTAATAGGAATCATCAAAATCAGGAGGCATGGCAAAAACCGAATTCAGCTTTTCAACGAAAGCGCTGTCCCCGCCCATCAGTTCGATAAGTCCCTGAACATCCTGGAAAACCGACCAGGTATAATGCAGGCTGTTGCCTTCGGTAAATGCGTCCCCCCATTTCAGCGAATTGAAAGGTGACTGGAAGCTCCCGTTCAGATTCTTCCCGCGCATCCAGCCTGAGGAAGGATCGTAAAGATTCCGGTAATTATAGGCCTGGCTATAATATTGTTCCGCGATTTCGGTCTTGCCCATAAGCCCGGCCATTTGCGCAATGGCAAAGTCGGCATAAGCGTACTCCAGCGTCCGGGCAGCATTTTCATTGATCTTCACATCGTAAGGAACGTAGCCCAGCATATTGTAATAATCAATCCCTTCTCTTCCTACCGACCTGGCAGGCCTTCCTTCCTCCGTAATTGCATTCTTCAACATGGCTTCCATCAGGACTTCTGCGTCAAAATCCCTGAGTCCTTTAATATAGGCATCGGCAATGATGGCCGCCGAGTTTGATCCGATCATGGCATCCCTGTGACCCGGACTCGCCCATTCCGGCAGCCATTCCGACTCCTTGTACACATTGACCAAACCCTGCATGATTTTGTTGTTGAGGGTAGGATACATGAGATTGAAGAAAGGGAAAACCGCCCTGAATGTATCCCAGAAGCCGTTGTCGGTAAACATATATCCCGGAAGGACCTGTCCGTTATAGGGGCTGTAGTGAACTATTTCCCCGGCTTTGCTTATTTCATAGAATTTCCTGGGAAAAAGAAG
>DATDPY010000324.1:0-2718 GCA_035292565.1 Cyclobacteriaceae bacterium
AGCTCGCCGGAAATACTAACCGATCTACTCCGGGAGGAACTTGGGTTCAAAGGTCTTGTCCTCAGTGAAGGGAATGGAGTTAATACGCTGGTGTACACCGGGGTCGCATCTGATGAAAAAGAAGCCGGCGCCATGGCTGCAAATGCGGGAATGGATGTGAGCATTTCTTATGGCCAGGGCTATCTGGGTGAAATGGTTGAAAGTGTTAAGGAGGATAAAGTTTCGGCAGCAACCATCGATCGTTCCGTGAGGCGCGTTTTGCGGACAAAATTTATGCTTGGACTATTTGAGAATCCCTTCGCGAATCCCGAGCTGGCTGAAAAGATCGTTCATCATTCCGATCACCAGGCGGTGGCCCTCCAGGCATCGAGAGAAGCCATCGTTCTGCTGAAAAACGAAAACGGGACGCTCCCTTTGAAGAAGAATCTGAAATCCATCGCCGTAATCGGACCCAATGCGAACGATGAAAAAAACCAATTGGGCGATTATACATCGGAAATCGTATTGCAGGAAATAACCACGGTCCTGGAAGGGATCAGAAAAAAATCGGGGACCGCAACCTCCGTTCAGTATGTAAAGGGGTGCAATGTTATCGGTTCGGAAGTGAATGATATAAGAAAAGCAGCAGCCACGGCTAAAAATGCAGACGTAGCCATCGTCGTGGTTGGCGAAAATGAATGGCAGACTCCAGGCAAGGCAGGAACAACAGGCGAAGGTTATGATGCCGCTACGCTTGAATTGACAGGAATGCAGAACGACCTCGTGAAGGCGGTTGTCGCAACCGGCACACCAACCATCGTCATTCTGATCAACGGCAGACCGCTGGCTTTTCCATGGATCGCCGAAAATGTACCGGCCATTCTTGAAGCCTGGTGCCCGGGCGAAAAGGGCGGTGAAGCCATCGCCGACATCCTCTTCGGGGATTATAACCCGAGCGGCAAGTTACCGGCCACCCTGCCGCGGCATGCAGGACAATTGCCGGTATACTATAATTACAAACCTTCCAAATCATATTGGCTGGAGGAAGGCTGGGGAAATTCCTACGTTGATCTGGACTACAAGCCCTTGTTTGAATTTGGGTTCGGGCTCAGTTACACGGAATTTAAGTATACCGATTTATCGATCACTCCAGGAACCATCGGTAAAGCAGGAACCGTGAATATAAAATTTACAATACAAAACACAGGGAAATTCGAAGGAAGCGAAGTCGCACAACTTTATATCCGTGACATTAAAAGTACGGTTGTCAGGCCGGTCAAGGAATTGAAAGGATTTAAGAAGGTACTGCTGTCGCCCGGAGAAAAAACTATCGTTTCACTTAATCTCACTCCTGAAGAACTGCAGATGTACGACCGCGATATGAATCGGGTAGTGGAACCAGGGGTCTTTAAGGTCATGATCGGAAGTTCATCGGAGGATATACGGCTAGAGGGTACTTTTGAGGTTGCTGACCAACGCTAATTTTTCGAATTCCGATAAGGACTTCAATACTGTTGCAAGTTCCAGGTTGTTGGTTCGAACCTGCTCCATTAAGGATTTTGGGTCATTAAAACAACAGACGCTCCAGCGGCAGATTTCTGGACGCTGGACCAATCCTGAAATACTCTCTTATCGCTACTCGAACACATTCCTTGTCGTTGGCGTAATTCTGTTATATTTTGGGAAGCTTGATTCAAGGTTTTTATGTTATGAAAAAAAATAAATGATCGCTTTCCTTCCGAATCAGGAATAAACCTGCAACCTGCAACAACAAACTATTGACTTATAATTCACATTGCCTTAAATTGTCCCGTGATTCATTAAATTCTGAATATTTAGTTCGATATTTTTTACTTTTCATTTAACTCTTGGTTATGAAAAATCTCCTTACCCTCCTCGCACTGGTATTTTTATTCGCTTGCCAGGTAAAAAACACACAACCCTTAGGCAAAGCATCGATCCTCGTTACAGATACGGTCATCAACGAGGATTTCGGCGGACTGGGTTTCCACGAAATTTCGGCCGGCAGCAAACCGACCAAATGGATGTTCGAACAAGTATTCGCCAAACGCTGGCGTGAACTGAGTCCTGCATTTGCCAGGGTAAACGATGATGCCAACTGGAACAGGAAAGAACTCGATGAGTTCTGCGATTATCTCAAAATCATGAAGGATGCAGAAACTGAAATGTATTTTACGTCATGGAGTGCGGGGGATATCAAAAAATTTAAATCCGAAGCTGATTATGTTAAAAAGGAGGTCGATAATCTTGAATATGTCATCAAAGAAAAAGGCTTTGATAACCTGAAGTACTATTGCATGACCAACGAGTTATCGATTGATTATTGGGCATCGCTGGTGAAGGAGAACAAACTCGACCAGTTTAAGAGGATCCACCAGTTATTCTATGATGAGATCAGTAAAAGAGGCCTGGATATTAAATTACTTGCCACCGACGCATCGCCCTTCGAATATTGGCATACCCTTGAATGGGCGGCAGAAAATATGGATGAAATTACAGGGATTTATGGAGGCCATCATTATATTAATGCCCATGATCTGTTCGATCCGACTTTCTACAAATTCTTTTTAGGTAAAATGCAATGGGCTGCCGGACTGGCCAAAAGCAAGGGAAAACGATTTATCATGGGCGAATTCGGCCCCAAGCAAAGCCACAGTTATTTTGATTCCATTTCATATGATGCGATAATTTATAACAATACACCTGCTGAACCCTATG
>DATDPY010000325.1:0-8295 GCA_035292565.1 Cyclobacteriaceae bacterium
AGCCGTTTTGAAAAGAAATTCGCGGAATACATGGGCGTAAAACATGCCGTCACCACGGTGAACGGATCGGTTTCGTTAAGGCTTGCACTCCTGGCCTCCGGCGTCAGTGCAGGAGACGAGGTAATCGTGCCCCCCGTTACTTTTATTGCCACGGCATCCGTGGTTGTGGAAATCAATTGCATTCCTGTGTTTGTCGATATCGATCCCGATACATTGAACATCGATCCGGATAAAATCGAAGAAGCCATTACACCCCGGACCAGAGCCATAATCCCCGTCCATTTTGCCGGACTGGCCTGCGACATGGACCGGATCATGAACATTGCCAGGGAACACAGTTTGATCGTGATCGAAGATGCCTGTCATGCCCATGGAGCTGAATACAAGGGAAAGAAACTGGGTTCCATTGGTCATGCCGGATGCTTCAGCTTTCAGTCTTCCAAGAACATGGCCAGCGGTGAAGGTGGGATTGTAATCACCAACGACGACTCCATTTTTGAGCTTGCCGATTCCCTCCATAATGTAGGGAGGAAAGCAGGAGGGGCGTGGTATGAGCACTATAGCCTGGGCTGTAATTACCGGATGACCCAGTTTCAGGCAGCGATCCTTGAAGTACAGCTCTCGAGACTTGAATCGGAAGTGTACCGCCGGAATGAAAACGGACTTTACCTGGATGAATTATTAAAGAATGTGGATGGGATAACGCCGATGAAGAGGGGCAAGGAGATCACCAAGCATTCCTATCACTTGTATCCTTTCCGGTACGACAGGTCGAAATTCAGGAACAAGTCCAAGGCTGAATTTGCTGCAATGCTGGCAGCCGAAGGAGTGCCGTGTTTCATGGGTTATCCTTTGCCCCTTCATAAGCAGGATGTTTTCCAGGATAAAAGATTTTTCAGTTACCTCATTCCTGAAAATGTCAGCTACCGGAATGTAAACAGTCCTGAAAGCGAAAGGATTTGCTATGAGGAAGGCATGTGGATATTGCAGCAGGCAATGTTGGGCGAAAAAGAAGATATGGAGGATATCGTGAAAGCCATCCTTAAAATCCGGGATAACCTTTGACAGTCGGCCCCGTGGAACTTAAACAAACCATAATTTTAAAAAATGTATAAAGCCAATAGCTGGCTTATTTTTGTAACTCTCCTTGCCGGATTCAGTGCATGTTCCGGCAAACCCGATAATGCCTTGCTGCTTGATCCCTCGCCGGGGAATCCCAGGAACAGCGAGGGTGACTTTATTCAACTCAGCGACGGCAAGACGTTGTTCGTTTACACCCATTTTACCGAAGGCATGGATGATTATGCCGGGGCATTTCTGGCAGGCCGCTATTCTTCCGACGGTGGAAAGACCTGGACAGACAAGGATCAAATGATCCTGAAGAATGAGGGGATGATGAATATAATGTCGGTATCACTCCTTCGACTCAATAAAGAGACCATCGCACTTTTTTATCTGGTTAAAAATAATGAAACAGATTGCCGGCCCTTTGCCCGGTATTCAATAGATGAGTCACAAAGCTGGAGCGACCCGGTATCCATCATGAATGATACGATCTGTTATGCGGTTGTAAATAACGACAGGGTTGTCCTTCTCTCCGGCGGAAGGATCATTGTTCCGGCCGCCATTCACAATTCTCCTGCTCAGAACAGGTTCGACAATCATGGGGATGTCGTGTGTTACTTTTCCGACAACACCGGGAAAAGCTGGAGCCGCAGCCGGTCGGCGCTCAAAAACAAATCGGTGATATTGCAGGAGCCCGGTATCGTCGAGCTTGGCGATGATCGCCTGATGATGTACTGCCGCACCAATGCCGGTTTTCAGTACATTTCGTATTCAGGGGATCTCGGAGATACCTGGACTGAAATGGAGCCATCGAACATTTCTTCATTTATGTCGCCGGCGGCAATCGAAAGGATTCCCTCAACAGGAGATTTGCTGCTGGTCTGGAACTACAGGGAGGAAAACGACACTGAAATCACGACAAAGCGCAGCCCGTTATGCACGGCAGTTTCAATGGATGAAGGAAAAACATGGATCCTCAGAAAGATCCTGGAATCTGAGCCTGACCATTGGTACTGCTATCCGGCGGTGGAATTCCTGGAAGATCAAATTCTCCTTGGATATTGCGCCGGCAGCCGTGAAACTGGTAACGGGCTTCAGTCGTTGAAAATCTCGAGGCTCCCTGTTCAATGGATTTATGAAGAATGATACTTTAACGGAAATCACAGGGAGTCCGTTGCACTGTTTCAAGATGATAATAATTTGCTGCAACAGGGTTTATGCAGAAGGAAGGTGCTGGATAGATGGGGAAGCGAGGACGGTTCTTGCTTTGATCGATCATAATGGATTCAAACCAATGCTTACCCTTCCCAGCGGAGGGGATTGCAGTTATCCCGGGATGATCATTCATAAAAAAATACTATGGATGAGTTATTATTCCACGCATGAAGGTAAAACCTCCATATACCTGGCCAGAATAAAATTAAATTAAACATTTAATTGTTATAATTATGGAGAGTTTAAGAGAGTTTGCATGCATATCATAGACTGGCTGATCCTTGCACTCTATTTTACGCTTCTGATTGGAATCGGCGGATGGGCGTATCTCAGGGTTCATAATTCAGCCGATTTCTTTACAGCAGGCGGCAAGCTTCCCTGGTGGCTGACGGGGGTATCCCATCATGTGTCCGGGTATAGCGGGGCTGTGTTTGTTGCTTATGCAGGCGTAGCATATACCCACGGATTCAGTCTTTACATCTGGTGGGCCTGCGCCGTTGCCTTAGCGACCCTGGTTTCAGCCTTCATTATTGCGCCGCGGTGGTCGAAATTACGGGAGAAAACAGGGATCCAGTCGCCAACGGAATACCTTGCCATTCGTTATAATATTCCCACCCAGCAGATGCTGGCGTGGAGCGGCGTGATCGTCAAAATCTTTGATGTTGGGGCTAAGTGGGCGGCGATCGCTATTCTGCTGCACGTTTTTGCCGGCACTTCGCTTCTGACGGGAATCCTTCTCGCCGGATGTGTTTCGATGATTTATAGCGTGCTTGGAGGCTTATGGGCGGATGTCTTGAATGATTTTGCCCAGTTCCTCGTGCAACTGGTTGCAGGATTTACCATGTTTTTCATCGTCCTCAATAACCTCGGCGAAGGATTGGGCGGAATATTGACCCTTTGGGACAGGCTTCCTGAATCACATTCGAATCCATTTAATCCGCCATACACCATCGCTTTTGTGATGACCATGATTGTTATCGATTTTTTCAGCTACAGTGGAGGCACGTGGCACCTCGCTACCCGGTTTATGTCCACATCCTCAGGCAAGCAGGCAAAGAAGGCGGCCTTTTTATCATCAGCGCTTTACCTTCTCTGGCCTCTGGTTTTGTTTTTTCCAATGTTCGCTGCGCCGGTTTTTCTGAAAGATCTTGCCGATCCGACACAGGCATATGGTTTGATTGCACTGAAATTTCTGCCGGTTGGTTTGATTGGACTTGTGCTGGCCTCATTATTCACCAACACCCTATCCATGACTTCCTCCGATTCCAATACCATATCGGCGGTAATTACGAGAGACATCATTCCCCAGTTCTTTCCGGGGATACGTGAACTTGAGAGAAAGAAGTTCCTGATTATCGCCAGGGTTTCGACGTTTTTATTTACGCTGGCTACGGTGATCATAGCCATATATGCCGAATCGTTTGGCGGTGTATTCGGCCTCATCATAACCTGGTTCGCTGCGCAGTTGGGACCAACCTCCGTTCCCATGATCCTGGGTCTGTTGCCCTGGTTTGCCAGGAGCGATAGCAGGACCGCAATCATTTCCGTGATCTGTGGCGTTGCGGCATTCGTGATCTTAAAGATCTTCGGGCCTTTTGCTTTGACCATTGAGGTGGCAACACCTTTATCGATAACCCTGACGATTTATGTACTCATGGGATTGCTTTCGCAAAGGGCAGTTCCCGAAAAAGCTCAGAAACTGCTTGATTCTCTGTATAAAGAATCATAATATAAGCTCAAAACCCCGTGGAGTAAATGAAGAGAAGGGCATTCTTAATAAAAGCCGCAGGAATAACTTCCTTAGGTTTTGGACCTGGATGTTTAAACGGGATGGCTTATTCAATCTTTTCCGGGGAAATCAAAAAATGATTCTTCCGCATCTTCGGTTAAAAAAATCATCCGGTGTTTAACCCCTTCCGATACAATAAACATTCTTGTTGATTCCGGGGTCGCCGGTTTGGTAAAAAAATATCTTTTCCCGGCTTCTTTTTCAAAAAAATGGTTCCAGTAATCTTCAGTCCAGCCGCTATCTTGTGTGGAATATTTAAAATATAATTCTTTAAACTTTTCTTTAGTAATTTCCTTCTCCATTCTCCTTTCCCTTCTCTTTGTTTTAAGAAAATTTGTGGCAGGCCAATATTCCCCACTCAAGATACGACTCAAAGTTGACATAATAGATCATTAGGTTGCTATGAACTATAAAATTTAAGGGTAGAATATTTAGTATAATAATATGATTTTATATTTTTTAAAGAGTCAAGAAACGAAATTTTTATTTTAAATTAAGCTTTCATTAAAAATCCCTATATTGAGAATGATCTCTTCATTGAACGCAACCTTCCATCCTCCATCTTCCATCCTCAATTCCACTAAAGCATGTTGAGTAAGAAATTCCATATTTTTTTTTCCGTCATAGCTGTCTTCCTGGTTTGCATCAATTCCTACGGAAAATCAGAATTGGCGGATTCCACCAGGATATCAGACATAAACGATCTCGAAATTAAAATCAAAGAAATCCTTGAAGAAACAAATACGCCAGCCATTGGCATCGCCCTGGTTGACAGATCAGGCCCCATATGGATAGCAGGGTTCGGCAAGGCCGATATTGAAAAAAATATCGATGCCGATGAAAACTCTTTATTCCGGATTGCATCTGTATCAAAAATGCTTGTGGCATTGTCGATCCTTAAATTGCAGGAAGAGGGGAAACTTCACCTGGATGATAAAGTCCGTGACCTGGTACCTGATGTTAAATTCTCAAATCGGTGGGAAGAATCCAATCCGGTAAGGGTTGAACATTTATTGGAACACACTACTGGCTGGGATGAAATCCATCTGGTCGAAATCGCCCACAATAACCCTTTGCCGATTAGCCTTCAGGAAGCCCTTGATTTTCACCCCCATTCACGAATTTCCCGCTGGGTTCCCGGATCACGAAAAGCATATAGTAATTCCGGTTATGCAGTTGCTGCCTATATCGTGGAGAAAGTTTCCGGTATGCGATATGAAGATTTTGTCGGTAAATATTTTTTGATACCCTTATCCATGAATCATTCCACTTTTTACAACGACGTGGTATTTGAGCATTATGGAGCTGTGGCATACAATCAGAAATTAGAACCACTGCAGTATAGAAATTTTATTTACAGGCCGGCTGCTGCGACGAATTCATCACCCCGCGACATGTCCAAACTGGTTCAGTTGTTTATTAACCGGGGCGAAGCAAACTTCCTTCGGTTGATTTCCAACGAATCCATTTCAAGAATGGAAGAACAGCGTTCCACACCAGGTGCGCAGGGTGGACTGCAGCTTGGGTATGGATTAGGGACCCGGGCGAGTGTATACAAAGGATTTACCTATTACGGACATGAAGGTATGATGGAAGGCTGTCTTTCGGAACTGGCCTATCTTCCGGAATCTGGGATTGGCCATGTATTATTTATCAATGTCGTCAATGGCCAGGCATTTCAAAGGATTTCAAACCTTATTCGCGATTTCGAAATACAGACTATCGCAATAAAAATCGAACCTGTGGTGAACGAATACAAAAGCAGGATCAGCATCAGGGAAGGATATTATGTGCCGATAAACCCAAGAAACCAGGGGGGCTTGTACCTGGATTATTTATTTGGGGCTGAAAAAATCGTAATTACCGATAACAAGGTCAGGAAATCCTCGCTTTTCCCTGAACCCGACCAGAACTTTTTTTCCATATCTGATTCCGCGTTTGTTTTGGAGGGCATCGGTAAAATTGGAATGGTGAAGGCTGTTGATCCTCTGGCAGGAGAGGTTCTTTATTTCGACAACCTCGTTATGAAAAGGATCCCTGGAATGCTGTTATTCCCGATGTTATCTTCCGTCGCAACCTGGGTATTTTTCTCATTGGCGGGCGCAATGACCTGGATTTTATTTTTTATAAGGAGCTTAAAAACAGGATTCTCAAAAACTTATTGGCTTCTAAGTTATTTCAATATGACAAGCGTTATGTTCGCTATCATATTGTTGCTGACCTGGGCTGGATATAAAAATCCGGACGCCCTTCTCGCCAGACCGACACTATTATCGGTCAGTCTTATGATTTTTTCTGTTTTGATTCCGGTGAGCGTTATTTTTTCATTTATTAAAATATACCGGTACTGGAACCTTGATATAAAAAATTATTTATACCTGCCGGTTGTTTTTCTTTCCATGCTTCAATCATTCGTCTGTATTTATTTAATCTGGTTTGGGGTTTTTCCTGTCATCACATGGAAATAGTTGGATTTCCGCGCACTTAAGTCCGTGGTAGTGGATAAAATAATTAATATCCGACCTACGTCACATGGGTACGAAATATATTAGCCACTAAGCTGCCCGGTTTAATATCGCGTTACCATTCATCTTCGTAGTCGAAATCAAAGCCATAATTATATGGATTGCCGTTTTCATCGTCATATTCGGGGTCGAGGTGGTATGGATAGTATTTCATCCAGTCGTCTCCATATTTGCGCTTAAGATGGTTGATCTCTATTTCCAATTCCCTTGCCCGTTCCTCTTCGGGGCTGAGTTCTTCATCCGTAAAACCGGCAAATAATTCTTCATAAAATGCGCACTGGCAATATTCACCCAGGGCGCATTTACCGTGCTGGGTACCGGGGCGGCATAATTCAAAAAACCCCATATGCCAGTGTTTTACTTTCACCCGTTGATCGAAGTTATCACGGATGGCGGCATATTGAATACGCTCCGGAACCTGGGTTTGAAGGACAAAAGAACAGTTACAGACATCGAGCAATTTTATTAACGCTTCCAGCAGGCTGCTGACCTGGTCGTCGGACAGCATTTCCGGCGGCGGCAGTTGTACTTTATGGACGCCGGTCCACACTTCAAGTTCACGCACCTGGGCGATCCGGTCTTCCTTTTCCGGCGAAATCCAGTCGCTCAGGTCCCATTCACGATCTGCAAAGGGCCAGCTTATGTTTTTTGTGGCATTGGCGATATCGCCAAGGAGTTGGAGAATGTATTTTTCCATGGCATAGTCTGGTTGATAAACGATAATCAGGTTGAAAGACAAATATAGAAATCAATTCAAATTAATTCAATTATTCGTTTTAAGAATTTTAGGTTGTTCATTAAATGCAACTTTATCCTCTTATTAAGGCGGAAGAATTATTTTGCCACGAACCTGCCCGGGCAGGCGGGTGAACGATTACAAAATTCATCCAAAGAATATGTTTTCGGCATTTACACGAATTCTTGTTGTTTCCATTCTATGTATCAAAATGCCGTTAATTGGATGATCATTGAGAACTCTGCAGATAAAGCATTAAAACGATTTATTCTATCCCCTTGAATCGCCTGATTTTTTGAAGTTCATCAATATCGGCTTTGTCTCTAGGGCGCCCGCTTATCATTTTATTAATAATAAGATCCTCATACCGAATAACAGGAACAATTTTGTCGGCCAGTGGGAGTTTTGCATGTCGGGCATAGGCTTCATTGAATTCAACACCCGAAATTTTCGTCAGAAAATCAATACGGGCTCCCTGTTCACCAAAATGGAATGCCTGTGTTTCACTGAAATCCAGTTTTTCCAGGTTTTCAATACTTTCATTCGAGATACCCTGGTCCCTTATGAAATCGATAAATCGCTGTTTATTCATATTATCGGGTTTGAGCCATATATCCAAATCCACGGTAAACCGAGGATAACCATGATAGTTTACCGCATAACCTCCGATCACCAGAAATTCAATACCGCTTTCGAGAAGCTCTATAAGCAGCTTTTTATGCGCTTCTGTCAGGATATTCATTGGTCAGTCAAAATAAAGTGTATTCCCCCAGGGCTTAAGATTGGTATTTAAGTATGGATAAGCTGTAAGCCGCATGCGGGTAACCAGGGCAAGGCATTCTTCAGGCGTCATTAAAGCATACTGGCGCCAGGTGTATTCATTTTCTTCCTGCATGGATTTGAAGAAGGTTATTTTCTTGTTTGCGTAGGGGGCTGCGGGTTCGTTGACTGTATGTGTTTCTTTG
>DATDPY010000326.1:0-2443 GCA_035292565.1 Cyclobacteriaceae bacterium
TCGAACAGCAGATCCAGGGATTCTCCTACTTCATCTCCGCCGGGGCCGTGGCCATTTACGGGGGCGGCGACGGGCGTGACTGGGACATGCAGAAAGCCGCCCTGAAAAACCAGGCCGACATCATCATCGCCACACCCGGCAAATTACTGTCGCACCTGAAAATGGGAGACGTGAAATTTGACAAAATCAAACATCTCATCCTCGATGAGGCAGATAAAATGCTGGACATGGGCTTCATCGAAGATATCAGCATGATTATTTCCCATCTTCCCCAGCAACGACAAACCCTGATGTTCAGCGCCACGATGCCGAACAGCATCCGGCAACTGGCAAAAAAGATCCTGGTCAACCCGGAAGAAATTTCGCTGTCCATGTCGAAGCCCGCTGAAGGCGTAGACCAAAAGGTGTACCTGGTTGAGGAGGAACACAAGGTGAAGCTGATCAATCATGTTTTGGCCGAGCGAAAAGACTACGAAAGCATCCTTGTCTTCACGTCCACCAAAAGCAAGGTATCCGAGATCGTCTCCTCCCTCAGCCGGAACGGCCTGCCAGCCCAGGGGATATCCTCCAACCTCGAACAGGACGAACGCGAAGAAGTTTTAAGGAAGTTCCATGCCCGCCTGATCCGCATCCTGGTGGCCACGGACGTGATGAGCCGCGGCATCGATGTGAAGGAGATCAATATGGTGATCAACTATGACCTGCCCCATGATGCCGAAGATTATGTTCATCGTGTCGGCCGAACTGCCCGTGTGAATGCCAAGGGCGAGGCTGTCACGCTGGTCACCCATCGCGAAATGTACCGGCTTAAAAAGATCGAGCAGTTGATCGAAGCGACGATTCCGAAGCTTCAGCCGCCGTTCCCGGTTAGTCATGTACACAGGAAGGAAGAACCACGGCATGCTTCCAATAAGCATCGGCAATTTCATGGGAAGAAGAAAAATTTCAGCAATAAAAACCGCGGGAGGAAACACTGAAATTAAGAATTGATTTTTTAACACACATTGATTTTTTTAATATGAAAAATGTGCCCCGGACCTTAGCAATATTTTTAATTTCGATTACAATCATCTCAGGCGGCTGTATCCGGAATACAAGCTCCGCAGGAGGATTGGAGGCAGCCGTCAATGAACTTGGTCGGGATCGATATGAAACCCCCGGGGATATCCTGACTCCATTCCTGAAACAGGCAGAAAAGGCAAACAAGAAATTATTTCTGGTATTCGGATGGAAAGGATGTTCCTGGTGCAGAAGGTTTGAGCAATACCACGAGGATTCCGATGTCCGGGAAATACTCGATAAATACTTTATTATTATCAATATTGATATTAAAAAATCCCAGGCATGCGAGGACCTGTACAAAACTTATGGAAATCCCGGAACCCCTTCCTGGGCTATTCTCGATCCAGGTCGAAATGTGATAGCGGACAGCGATAATCTTAAGGATGGAACCGGAAATGTAGGGTATCCGTTAAAGGCTGAAGAAGTTGAATACTACAAAGCTGCCCTCAAAACATCGAGGCCACTGATTACAGATCTGGAATTGACTGTTCTTGCCGAGAAACTGATCACATACGGGACGGTTAAAAACGAAAAATAAGGGGGGATGACAATGCTTTGTTAATACTGCTCGCTCTGTGGCTAATCATTTTAGCCAATAAGTCGATAAATTAAATTGTCTTTCCATCGTACGGATTATAATCCTCCGGCTTTTTTTCAGCAAGGGTCGATTTGTCAGCGAATTTGGGTTCATCGAGGCCCTGTCTTCCGACGAGAATGCGGAACTTAATTGGCCAAGGACTAGGAATACTTTAATATATTTCACTACATTTCATGTTCACCACTTTATTATTATCCACCTTAAGACCCATATGTCATGAAAAAGCCTATCCTTTTTTTATCCGTTTTATTGTTAGCGGCTGCCTGCGGGCAAAAACAATACTTTACCTCATGCCCGGAAATTGACCTTATTAAAAAAACCAACAACGCTTATTTCAGCGGTGACTGGCAAACCCTACGCTCTTCATTCTCCGACACCGCAAAGATATGGAACATTACCTGGATGGGTCAGGAAATCGGACCGGATGCTTATGTTGAGATGTTGAAATCCGGTGTTGCCGATTTAGCGGAATATAAAATGTCGGATGACGCAATTTATGAAATGGTAATTACAGATAAAGGTGAACATTGGGTACACAACTGGCTGTTATGGTCCGGGAAGCATAATAATGGAAAAGAATTCAGTACTCCTGTTCACATATCATCAATGATAAAAGACGGGAAAATTATTAATAATGCAATAATTTTTAACGAATTACCCGGGTATCTTGCTACAATGAGTAGTGATACCACAATAACACAATAAATCTAGGATTATTACCAGATCGCCAGCAGGCGGGGTTCATCATCGCGAGTAGTTCGTATTTAACCGGATATTTTCGTG
>DATDPY010000327.1:0-8964 GCA_035292565.1 Cyclobacteriaceae bacterium
CGAAAACGGTGTATTTGTAGTGAATGAAGGGAATTTTGCCGATGCCGACGGGGAAATCACTTATATCGATTTTATTTCCGGCGATGTAAGGCATAAATTATTCCAGGGGGTAAATAGCCGGCCGTTCGCCGGCGTGCTTCAATCGATGACTATGCATGAAGGATATGCATACCTGATCGACCAGCTTGGAAGGCTCGAAGTTGTGGAGGCCGCCAGCTTCAATTCTGCCGGAGATATTTCCGAAGGCCTGGTTATTCCAAGGTATATTTCGGCGTATGGCAACCGCGGATTCATCACCGACTGGGGACCCTACGATGAGAATTATTTGAATAATGAATCCCGGGTCATTGAAGTTGACCTTGAAAATCTTTCCATAATAAAAACAATCACAACCGACTCAAGGCCGGAAGGCATATATGCAGATTCCTCCCACATTTTCGTCGCTAATAGCGCCACGGATAAAATCAGCATCTATGATACTCAAGACCTGACACCGGCCGCGCAAATAACCGTACCCCCGGGACCGGTCCGGTTCGTTGAAGATATGGAGGGAAACTTGTGGATTGCATGCACCGGGAATTATACGGACCGGTCAGCTTTGGTCCGAATCAGCCGGCAATCACTAACCGTCACGGCAACTATCCTGGTCCCTGAAGGTATTGTGCTCAATGGAGGGATAGCCATCAACGGTGCTGGAGATATGATTTACTATTTGAGCGAACAATGGGCCGAGGATTTCAGCTATACTTTGAACAATATTTTTACACACTCCGTTCACAATATTAATTTCAATTACTCAGCTTTGCTTTCAAGGAAAAATATTTATGGACTGGGCGTCGATCCGGTAGGGAAAGGAATCTTCCTCGCCGATGCTGTTGCATTCCAGGCCAATGGCTGGGTGTATGTTTATAATGAGAACGGGGCTTTACTCGATTCCGTTAATGTTGACAGGGGCCCAAGGGATTTTGTCTTCGTGAATGAAGAATGAACTGCCATTTTTACAGAGTCATATTCCCATGCAGCCCGAATTTCTTCCTGTAGGACAAGCCATTCCACAGAAATATCTCTCCGTGCAGGTATTGATATATATTAATTTTTCCTGATATTTGCGGCTTTAATTGTAAATAAATCATCATATATCATGTTCAAGACCATTGGAAAAATCAGCCTGGCGTTGATCGCCTGCTTCACTTTCAGTTCATGTGAGAACCACGCTGAAACGGAGACCCCGGATGCAAAAATCAGGGTCAGGGAGGGATTCACATTGAACATCGTTCAAAGCGCCATAAAAAACCCGAGATTCCTTAAATTCTCGCCCGAAGGAGTTTTATACGTATCGCTTCCCGGCAACGGGGAGATAAAATCTTGTTTCGATAAGAATGGCGACGGTTATTACGAGGTGGTCGAGACTTTCGTAAAAGGTCATCAGACTGTCCATGGATTGGCTTGGCATGACGGATGGCTTTGGTTCACGGAAACGGGGGCTGTCTTCAAGGCACGCGACAATAATGGAGATGGCATCGCTGATGAGGAAGTCGCTGTCCTTCCTGCGGGACAAATTCCAACCGGGGGCGGTCATTGGTGGAGATCGGTTTTGATCCATAACGACAGGTTGTACACCTCGATCGGCTGTTCCGGGAATATCGACGACGATACACAAACCGAAAGACTTAAGATCTGGTCATTTGCCCTCGATGGCAGCGACAAGAAATTGTTTTGTTCCGGGCTGCGGAACACTGAAAAGCTTCTCGCACGGCCGGGGACCGATGAGATCTGGGGAATGGACCATGGCAGCGACTGGTTTGGGAAAAATATGGAAGATAAGGACAATGGCAACCGGCAACCCATCACAGACTGGAACCCACCCTGCGAGATGAATCACTATGTGGAAGGTGGATTTTACGGGCATCCGTATATTACGGGGAACAGGGTTCCAAGGTATGAATACATGGACCGGCCCGATATCGTTGAACTTGCTGAAAAAACAATACCTCCGGCATGGTGCAGCGGCGCACACTGGGCCCCGAACGGATGGACCTTCTATACCGGTGAACAATTTCCCGATGAACTTAAAGGCGACGCCTTCGTAGCCTACCACGGCTCCTGGAACCGGATGGATAGATCAGGATATTGCCTGACCAGAATTTTGTTCGATGAGGGAAAGCCATATGGCGAATTGAAATATATCGACTTCAAGTCGGACGACGGACAAATCCTTGGCAGACCCGTGGATGTTGAAATAGCGCCCGATGGATCCATCCTGGTCAGTGATGATTTGAATAACAAGATTTACAGGCTCAGTTATTCGGGTTCCTGATCAGAAGCCGGCATTCTCAAATCGGCCGTTAACGAGGAGTGGTACCACCCGGACCGAATCGGAGGTAACCGCATACTGGTAATCGGAATCCGACATAAGGTGTTTGAGGCGGTTGCGGTGTGAACTCTTTAAAAGGTACGCATGTAAATCTTCCCGTGCCGATTTCCAAAGATCACTGGATGCCTTTAATGAATCGCACTCCGTTTGGTAATTCCCGCCGGCCAGGAGTTTTTCAGCCAGCGCTCCGGCAAATACAGCGTCTTCGAGGTTAAAGAGGTTTTTCCAGGCTGCACAAAAGATAACCACATTCCTGTTCCGGCTCATCAGCCAGCCGGCCAGGGCCGATAAATTCACGAAAGCGCCGATTACGATCTCTGCTGCATCCGACGCCTGGTGAACAATTTTGGTCCCATTCGTGGTGGTATAGGCAATCGATTTTCCCCTGTAATCGTTCTTGAAAAAGTCCGATGGTGAATTGCCCATATCCGCAAATTCGAGGATCCTGCCGTCCCTTTCCCCCGCGACAAGAAAGCCCTTTTGTTTGTATAACCTGGCTTCCTCAATCCCTTCCATCGGGATGACGCTCTTTACACCATGGTCGAGGGCCGCGCATATGGATGTAGATGCCCGAAATATATCGGCAATGACCACGATAAATTCCCCGGTGGTAAGTTTGTCACCGTACAACGCGGGCGAGAAGGAAACCTCAACTGTTTTCAATGCCGGATGGCTAACTTCTTGTGAAATCAGCCCATGGTAAATATATTACTCCAATGGTTCATCTGCAATCAGCGAGGATTTGAATATATTTTGTCCCCAATAATTGATTTTTATCATGTTGATTGATCCTGAACCGGGCTAATATTGCAGGAAACAAACAATGTATCATGTCCGGTAACCAGATAAATGCAGCGATCCAGGTTTTGCCCCGCTCTAAAGACAGGCATCCGTATGCCATAGTTGATGAGGCAATTGATGAGATCAGAAAATCCGGGCTGAATTACAAAGTTTGCCCTTTTGAAACGGTGGTGGAAGGCTATTACAGGGAAGTAGTGGATTTGATAGAAAAGATCAGCAGCAGGTGCCTTAAGGAAGGAGCGGAGGAATTACTGATCAATGTCAAGCTGCAGATCAGGAAGGAAGGGGATGTTACCATGGAAGAAAAAATCGGAAAATACAGTTGATAGCAAACTTTTATATGTAACTAAATTTTTTTTACAATGATCGATATTTCATGTCAGTGGCAATCAAAGATGACATTCCAGGCGGAAATTGACGGGCACAGTCTCACACTCGATGCAAGCCCAAAAGGAGGAGGGGAAGATAAAGGGCCAAGGCCGAAATCACTGCTCCTGGGCGGACTCGCAGGTTGTACAGGGATGGATGTCGTTTCCCTGCTCAATAAGATGCGGGTTGCATTCAGTGATTTTAAGATAAAGGTAAGCGGGGATATCACCGACGAGCATCCGAGAATATTTAAAAAGATCCATATTTCGTATTTTATCACAGGCAGGGATATTGATAAATCGAAGGTGGAAAAAGCCGTTCAGTTATCGCAGGAGAAATATTGCGGAGTGGCAGCCATGATGAGGCCGGTTTCGGAAATCTCCTTTGATATCCAGGTAATCGAGGAACAAATCCTGGTTTAATTGATCGAATTTTTATAATTCCTGTTTCAGGGCGCAATCACCTTCAGGCATTGAGGGATTATGCCGATTTCCAGGTTGCTGTTCAGCGCAAACACTTCGCCATCGAGATGGTAACAATGGTCGTTATCAGCATTTATCCTGGCCGACCTTATCTTTTTACTGGAATAGTAGGGGCTGTTTGAAATGGATTTATTGAAGAGTTTTAAGCCCATTCCAATCCCTTTGAGTTTCGGGAATTTTTTAACAATGCAGAGGTCGAGGTAGCCATCCGATATATCCGCCCCTGGCGCAATGCAGGCATTGTTGCCCCATTGGCCTGCATTGGCGATGGTAATGATAAAGGCTGATTCTCTATTATCTATCCCATCGGACCTAACGCTATACTCCGAAGACCTGTAACGGAAATATTCCCGGAACACGTGGTTTGCATATCCATATAATCCTCTGGATCTTCCTTCTTTAAATTCCTTCCCAATATAGGCATCGAAGCCAATGCCTGCCGTACAGAAAAAGGGATACCCATTCACGGTACCGGCATCGATGGTTATCGTATTCATACGGCGGATCACTTCAAGGGCTTTTTGAGAATTCATCGGAATGCCGAGGTGTCTGGCCAGCCCATTCCCTGAGCCTGCGGGGATGATGCCCAATGCGATCCCGGAATTTATCAAAGCTCTCCCAGCTTCATTGATCGTACCATCTCCGCCTGCTACAATAACCAATTCGGCCTCGTTCCGTGCGGCAGTCGCTGCAATTTCAAAAGCATGCCCCGGATAGGAGGTTTGATGAACTTCGATGTTATATTCATCCGGGGATAATTGCTCAACAAGGCCGGGAATCCTGGTTTTTGTTTTCGTTCCGGAAACCGGGTTAATAATCAGATACACCAATTTTTTCACCTTTCCAGGCAGTGTATCATATTTTGCAGTATTCAAACAGATGTTTATATTTAAGCTATTAAACTAAACTACTTCTCTGCTTGCAATTGGGCCCGGAAACGGGCCCTTATTATTGTCCAGTTCCGGACATCCACGCTTCAGATTCGGACGACAAAGTTAAGAATATATTCAATCCGCCGGAGCGGATATGCTTATTAACGCCATAAACCCTCATTTGGCGTTTTGGCATATTTTTAGCCCCTGTTGATCCTAAAAAGAATTAATTGTTATGATCAAATTAGCGCATATTGATAAGTATATTGATAACCGGTTCCAGAGGATTTTTATTCTTAAGGATATAAATCTTGAGATCGGAGAAGGTGAATTCGTCACGATCATGGGACCAAGTGGGGCGGGTAAATCCACACTTTTGAATGTTATCGGAATGCTTGACGAGCCATCCGAAGGAGAATATCTTTTCAATGACCAGCCGGTTCATAAAATCAACGAGAGGAAGAAGACGGAAATGCATAAACACTTTATCGGGTTTGTATTCCAGGCTTACCATCTGATCGACGAGCTTACAGTTTATGAAAACATTGAAACGCCGCTTTTATATCGTGGGGTGAAACTATCCGAAAGGAAAGCTTTGGTAGCCGAGATGCTCGACCGGTTTCAGATTGTAGCCAAGAAGGACCTTTTCCCGGAACAACTTTCAGGCGGCCAGCAGCAATTGGTTGGTGTGGCCAGGGCTATTATCGGGAAACCGAAACTTCTTCTGGCCGATGAACCCACGGGCAACCTGCATTCGGACCAAGGTAAGGAGATCATGGAGATTTTCACAAAACTGAATAAGGAAGGAATGACCATCCTCCAGGTAACCCATTCCGAAATCAACGCACAATATGGTTCCAGGATCATAAGGATCGTAGACGGCAGGATTGAAAGTGATGTAAAAACCGAAAAATTTAAAGTTGCGATTTAAAGAAAACCAGGTATGAAGAGTGCGTTCGTGTTCCTTTTTTCCTTCCTGATTCCATACGGGTATGTTTTGGGCCAGGATACGCTCCGGCTGAATTTTGATGAAGCGGTAAAGATTGCCCTTCAAAACAATATCCTGTTAAGGCAGGAAAAAAATAATCTCGAATCGGCCATAGCTGTCGAGCGTGCAAGCAAGGCGCAGTACCTGCCGAACCTTTCCGCATCCGGTCAGGCCATGCACCTTTATGGTCAGCAATTCGACCTTGTCAAAGGCGATATCTACTTTCTTGGATCCGACAGGGTTGGCGGATCAATAACGGCTTATTACACCCTCTTCAACGGGATGGGAAGATACAATACGCTCCGGAGGTCAGGCAGCCTGAAGGATTCCCAGGAAAACCTCGTTGAAAGGACTGAACAACAGATCATTTTTAACGTTGCCCAGCAATACCTGCAAGCTTTGCTCGACAGGGAACTATTGCGGATCGCCAATGAAAACCTGACCAACCAGAAAACCACCTTGCGACAGATTGAAGGATTTGTAGCAGCAGGGACCAGGCCATTAAGCGACCAGCTCAACCAGGAAGCGGAAGTTGAACGCCTGGAAGTACTTCGCATCAGGGCGGAGAATAAGCTTCGAATCGACAAGGCATTGCTCAGCCAGACTCTGATGATGGAGCCTGGGATCGATATTGACCTTATTGAACCCGAATGGGGCTTCGAGTCAATTCTTGTTCAGGACTTCGCTTTGGATGAACTATACCAGGAAGCTCTCGCAAGCAGACCTGATTACCGGAAATCGCTAACCGACCAGAATGCCGCCTTCGCTAATCTGGGCGTGGCCCGTGGATTGCATTTTCCCACGATCAGTGCCTTCTTTGATTATGGATCCAATTATTCGTCGCTGGTAACCGACCAGAATAATGAAAGGGTCAGTTTCAATAAGCAGTTTTTCGAGGAAAACAGGACCTCGGCGCTTGGACTGCAGATCAGCATCCCGATCTTCGACCAGTACAGGACCATTTCCCAGAAAATCCAGGCCGGGTCGCTTGTGGAGAATGCAAAGCTTACCGAGCAGAACATGAAGCTGACCATTTACCGGGAAGTGCAGAATGCCTACCTTGATATGGCCGCGGCAAGAAATGAATATCTTGCAACCCAAAAGCAATTTGAGGCCGCTGAGGAGGCCAATAAAATCCAGCAGGAACGATACGAGGTGGGAGTGGGAGACCTTGTGGAATTATCCACCTCAGTTCAGCGCTTTGTGGAGGCGGCTTCAAGCCGGGCGAATGCACAGTATACTCTCCTGTTCCAAAAGGTGATCCTGGATTATTACATGGGCAATCTGAATAAAGATGATCTTCATTGAGAAATCATGATTTGAAGGGATGGAGTGGAGTAAGATTTTTGATTTTTGAAATTCCTCCAGTTATTGCCCTTCCTGATGGCTCAGCAATAAAAATTGAGTCATAATCCCCCCATTTATTATTTTTCGCTACCTTTGCAGTCCATTCAAACAGAGTGGTCCCCATCCCGGGGAATTTATAATTTAGAACTGGTCATAATTCCCGGAACCAGTTAACCCAAATCCGGGAACGTTTGATCGATATTATGGAAGAAAAAAAGCAGCAAGAGGAGTTTAACTGGGATATTGTTACACCGAAAAGATTTGGGGAGAGTTACACCGCCGAAGAAAGGACCCAGCTTGAACATCTCTATGAATCGACCCTGACGCAGATTCATGAAAAAGAAGTAATTCACGGTACCGTGGTAGGCATTACGGCACGGGATGTAATTGTCAATATTGGATTTAAATCCGACGGCCTGGTGCCCCTGGCGGAATTCAGGGATATGCCCGAGCTGAAAGTTGGGGATGATATAGAAGTATATATTGAAGAACAGGAAAATTTATCCGGCCAGCTTGTGCTTTCGAGGAGAAAGGCAAAGCTCACCAGGGCCTGGGAATTGATCCAGACCGCCCTCGATAAAGACGAAGTGATCGAAGGATTTGTTAAAAGAAGGACCAAAGGCGGCCTGATCGTGGATGTGTTCGGGATCGAGGCATTTCTCCCGGGCTCTCAGATCGACGTGAAGCCGATCAGGGATTTTGATGTATTCGTGGGAAAGAAAATGGAAGTGAAGGTAGTCAAGATCAACTATACCAACGATAATGTAGTCGTATCCCATAAGATCCTGATCGAGAAAGACCTTGAAAAACAGAAAGCGGTAATACTTAACAACCTGGAAAAAGGACAGGTGCTGGAAGGCGTGATCAAGAACATGACCAACTTCGGTGTGTTCATCGACCTGGGAGGCGTCGACGGTCTTTTGCACATTACGGATATTTCATGGGGCAGGATAAACCACCCTGAAGAGGTTCTCAAACTCGATCAGAAGGTGAATGTGGTAGTGCTGGATTTTGATGATGAGAAGAAACGGATCTCACTGGGCATGAAACAGCTTACGCCGCACCCGTGGGATTCGCTGGCAGAAGAACTGCAGATCGGTTCGAAGGTTAAAGGAAGGATCGTCAATGTTGCCGATTACGGTGCCTTCCTGGAAATCAAACCCGGCGTGGAAGGACTGATCCATGTCTCTGAAATGTCGTGGTCGCAACACCTGCGGAACCCCCAGGACTTTATCAAGGTTGGCCAGGAACTCAACGCAGTCGTGCTTACCCTCGACCGCTCCGAAAGAAAAATGTCGCTGGGTATCAAGCAGCTTACCGAGGATCCCTGGACCAAACAGGATATATTCCAGAAATATGCCGTTGGAACCAGACACAAAGGAATTGTCAGAAATCTCACCAACTTCGGCCTCTTCCTCGAGCTGGAGGAAGGGATCGACGGGCTGGTGCATGTATCCGATCTTTCCTGGACGAAGAAAGTGAAACATCCTTCCGAATTTACCAAGGTGGGAGAGAACCTCGAGGTTATGGTGCTTGAGCTCGATGTCGAAAACAGGCGCCTGGCGCTGGGCCATAAGCAGCTTGAAGAAAATCCCTGGGATACATTCGAAAGTATCTTTACGAAGGGATCGATCCATAAATGTACCATTCTCAGCAAGAACGACAAGGGCGCCGTATTGGAACTGCCTTACGGTATTGAAGGATTCGCAACCGCGAAAAACCTGGTCAAAG
>DATDPY010000328.1:0-5242 GCA_035292565.1 Cyclobacteriaceae bacterium
GGCTGAGCCAAAGGGCCTGGCAATTGATCCTGTGCCTCGGCAAGAGTATCATAATTCTTCGATATGACACAGTCTATTATGAGCAGGAGTTTAACCACATAGGCGCATAGATCCACATAGTGTGTTATTTCTCTATGTGCTTGTGAGGTAAAAAGATTAGAGCCGAATATTCATTTTGGAATCGCGAGCGACACTTTCAGGCGTTCCTTTGGCCCGATATAGAAATTCATCACCTCGTAATCCAGTGTGCCCTGATCTTTCGGGGCGATAACATTAACCGAGCTTTGCGGAAGAAGGGTAATCTTTTCTCTGGGATCGGCGGTATTTAAGTCCAGAGGAATATCGCTGAGATTCTTAAGGCTGATATGCCTGTTTCCGTTTGATTCCATGAAATAAGGTTTCGATACCTCAACCATATTATTAAAAAAAGACTCTGCCAGCTCTTTTTTTCCGATGACCATGTTGTTGAACCAGACCAGGGTCCTTTGGTGATCGAGAGCCTCGCGGATGCTTTCCTGGGTGCGTTCTTTCGCGAAAACGAGGGTGGCCGGATGATGAAGCACCTTCATTTTCTTCTGGTAGATTCCTTCCGTATCGTGGACGTCGGAATTACTCAGCATGGTCAGATTGTAATCAAGGCACCACTGCATGGCTTCAGGGTACCATTCGTCCGTATTGGCAACTTCAATACCATTCAGGAGGCCGGATTTGATAAGATCTTTCTGAACCTCATAGATCTTAATCCCTTCCCTGGCCTGCGGATACCAGCCCGGGTGGTTCCAGAAAATGAATCCTCCCTGGGCTTTGGCTTCCTTCAATGCAATCAGGTAGTCCTGGTGTTTCCTGTCGATGGAATCGAGGTATCCCCTGGGGAGGGATGTGGCTGAATGCATGTGGGCTATACTTTCGGTCTGCAGCTTTTCCGAGTCTTTGATGAAGATGGCATTCAGGTGCCCCGGGGGCATTGAACGTGTCACTTCACTGCCATGGATGATGATCAGGTTTTCCCGGTCGCCGCCCCACTTGGCAATCTCATAACCGGCATTATGGTTTATTGGAATATATTCCTTATGAGGCTGGTATTCGATATGGTCCGTTATGGCGATGGCATCCAGTCCTTCCGACCAGGCTTCCTCGACCCTTGTGGTTGGCCATACCTGTCCGTCGGAAAAAACCGTATGCACATGAAAATCGCAGGCGAGGGTTTTATATCCTTCAATGTCCGGCAGCTTCAGTTCTTTCCTGACAAACTGGGAATTAGAATTTATGGATATCAGTAAAACGGGAATGAACAGCAGTTTTTTCATAATTGGAATCGTATGTCACGAGGACAGTGATACACAATGATACACAAAGAAATAAAAACTGTCGTATTCAAATAAGACATTCTGGATTCATGAATAAATTTTAAATAAATCCGGTAGTTTTAACATACTTTTTTAACGATAACCCATATGAAAATAGCAATCTTTGGATGCGGATTTTGGTCCCAGTTCCAGATCGGAGGCTGGCTTGAACTTCCGGGAGTTGAGATCACCGCCTTATTTAACCGTACATTAAGCCGGGCTAAAGAACGGGCGGAACAGTTCGGGGTCAATAATTATTACGACGATCCTGAAGAGCTCCTGAAGAAACATGACGTGGACGTGATCGATATCATCACCGATGTTGACACGCATTATAAATTCGTTGAGATGGCTGCTCGTCACAAAAAACATGTGATCTGCCAGAAGCCCATGGCCCCGGATTATGAATCTGCAAAAAAAATGATGGAAGTAACCAGGAAAGCGGGGATTAAGTACTTCGTCCATGAAAATTACCGCTGGCAGCCTCAGTTCCGAAAGATCAGGGAGATTCTGGACCAGGGCATAATTGGAAATCCTTTTCGATGCTTTACATCATTCAATACCGCTTTCCCGGTTTTTGAAACCCAGCCCTTCCTGGCAGAACTTGAAAAATTCGCCCTCACCGACCAGGGTTCGCACCAGTTCGATGTGCTCAGGTTTTTCTTCGGAGAGCCCGAAAGCCTTTACTGTTCGGCACAGACCGTCAATCCAAAAGTAAAAGGAGAGGATACAGCTACCACCCTGGTCCGGATGAAAAATGGAGTGATCTGCATCCAGGAGATTTCATTCAGCTCCCTCCTCGAACGCGAAGTATTCCCGCAAACCTTGTTACTGATCGAAGGGGACAAGGGAAGCATCAGGCTTGATCCGGACCTGGTGATCAAAATATCCACGCCAAAAGGAACGGCAACTGAAAATGTTCACCTCGACAAATATCCCTGGCAAACCGACAGGCTGACCAACGAGCCTCCAAGCATTGTGGCATGTAACCGCAATATATTAATGGATCTGCAGGGTAAGGGAAAAGCAGAAACCACAGGCGATGACAACTTTAAGACGGTGAGGATGGTTTGGGCGGCTTACGAGTCTGCAAGATTAAACAAGGTGATTTTAATGGATGAATTTCAATAAATCGCATATCGTACATCGCACATAAAAATCCCCAATCCCAAATTTCAAATAAATTCCAAATCACAAAAATCAAATTCCAAATAAATCCCGGGCCCCAATTCTCAAGTACAAATCCGAGATCCATGATATTGATCGTTTTTAATTATGACAAACGATATTTGAGATTTGGAATTTAAGTTTTAGTGCTTATTTGGAATTTGTATTTTGAATTTTGGAATTTCATTCCATATCTTGCCCGATTGTAAAGATCAAGACATGAGAAGAATCCACCTGTTCGAATTCGAAGACCTACCCTGGTTCCCGTCAATGCTTAGAAATTACATGACCGATTTCCTGCAATTCGGCGCCAATGCATTCAATGTATACAAAGACCTGGTTCCGGTGATTTCGGAGATCATGAAAAAGTTAGGGAAGAATACAATTATAGACCTCGGATCTGGCGGAGGGGGAGGATGGCTGAGACTTGAACAGCAGCTAAAACCACACATATCCGGGCTTCAGATCCTGCTTACAGACCAATTCCCGAATATCCCCGCATTTGAACGAACCGTTAAACAGGATCCTGAAGTTTTCAAATATCATCCCGGCCCGGTGGATGCCCGGAATGTACCATCTGACCTTGCCGGAATCAGGACTTTATTCCTGTCACTGCACCATTTCAGATATGAAGATGCAAGAAAGATAATCCAGGATAGCGTGACCAAAAGCATGCCCATAATGATTGTCGAGATCCAACAGAGGAATCTTTTCAGCCTGATTCCCATGATCCTTTCCCCCATCAATGTATTGCTGACCACGCTCTTCATTCAGCCCTTCCGTCTCGGAAGGATTTTATTTACTTACCTGATACCGATAATTCCCACAGTAATTATGTGGGATGGAATTGTGTCAGTTCTCAGAACATATACGATAAAGGAACTACTTAGAATGGTAGAGGAAACAGAAAACAATTCTTTATTCACCTGGGATATCAGGATTACAAAAAAGGGACCACGGGGAGTAATGTATCTTGTGGGTTACCGCAAATAAATTACAATTTTAAAGCATCAAATTCCAAGTACCAAATTCCAAATTCCAAAATCGGAGTCCAATACCACATTAATGTCTCAGAATTTAATTGTGAATCCCGATTTTGGAATTTGGAATTTGGGACTTTGAATTTATTTGAAATTTTGTACTTGAAATTTGGGATTTGTGTTTCGGAATTTTTACTTCCATGCCCCAATAATGAGTCCCATTACCGCAAAGGCCACAGTCATATAACCACCGTTAATCAGCAAATAGGCCCAGGTTTTCCGTTCGAACAGTCCGGTGATGAACATTCCCATGGCCACCCAGCCCAGGCCGGTGAATAGCCCGTACAGAGCACCCATGCCTGCGCCGATTGAAGGATCTCCGAGGAAGAAGGCAAGATTATAAGACATAACCAGCGAGAAGATAAACGACAAGCCGAAGATCTTGGGTGTGTTGGTATTTTTCATATCTTCATCGGTAAATTTATTTTCCCTTTGCCAGGCTTTACCGAGCACGATAGGCGAATACCACAATCCTCCCAGCAGGAAGGTTGACAGGGCGGCTGCGATGACCGCGAGATGATTGATGCTGACGTTTCCCATGAGTTTAATTTCGTTTTATTATTAGATTTGTGTCAAAGTCGAAGGAACATTGCATATTCATTCTTACAAATTCAAAATTATTGAATTCCTGCTTCCGGCAACCTGCTGCATTCTACTCATTTACCGACACGGAAAAATAATTGACTGAAAAGGAAAATACAGCTACTGAGGCAGTTCCAAATAGCGGGGAAATTGCCTTCATCGACGACAGGATGGTCAGGATCATCGGCGTCCCATTCTTCGGCATGGTCATTCCCAGCGCAACGGGCCTCATCGATCCCGGGCATTTGAGCTTTATCACAGGCCTTTTCCATTATCTTTATTTTATCCTGATTGCCTGGTCCGTGTGGGAAGGGAACCGATTCCTGCTTTACCGTTATTATCCCGTCATGCTCGAAAGCCAATCATTATTCCAGAAATATATTTTAATACTGGGGCTTAATGTTTTCTTTACCGCCCCTGTTTCCTTTTTTATGTTGTTTCTGTGGAAACGCATCTCCGGCGCAGATCATCTCAGTTCCGGGGAAATCCTGATCACGGTTGCCGTAATCGTGGTCTGCGTTATATTCGTGACCAACGTTTACGAAAAAGTGCTTTTCACAAAACATAGTGAAAGGGAGAAGAGGCGCTTTGAACAGCTGGAACGCGTGAGGATCGAAGCGGAAATGGAGGCATTGAAAAACCAGATCGATCCCCATTTTTTCTTTAATACGCTCAACAGCATATCCTTCCTCATCGATCATGACCCGTCCCGGGCGCAGAAGTTCATCGAAAATCTTGCCGATGTGTACCGGTATATCCTGAGGAGCAAAGATAAAAACCTCGTATTGCTCCGGGACGAGGTCGCTTTTCTGAAGTCGTATTCCTCCCTGATCCATCTCCGGCATGATGATGCCTTCAAACTGAATATCAAACTGGGTGATACCTACCGCCAGGCATGCCTGATCCCACCGGTTTCCCTGATGGTAGCCGTCGAGAACGCTGTAAAACACAATGAAATTTCCGGTAACAATCACCTGGTTGTCGATCTGGAACAATCCGGGGAGACAATCACGATCTCGAACAGGATCGCAAAGCGAAATTCAGCTAGGGAATCGACAGGCACAGGGCTTAAGAACCTGAACGAACGGTTCATGAACACTCTGGGAA
>DATDPY010000329.1:0-5343 GCA_035292565.1 Cyclobacteriaceae bacterium
GTGTGCTGCTCCAGGGCAATAATTTCTGGGTACCTGCAGTGAACGGAAAAGATATATCCTATACGAACATGGCCCGCCAGAAGGGAATTGAGCTGGGCGGCTGGAGTTATTGCGCGCAGTTCGGCGACCTGAACAACGATGGGAGTCAGGACCTTTATGTAGCTAACGGATATATTTCGGCGACCCGGGGCACTTCCTATTGGTATGATTATACAAAAGTTACCACCGGAAATAAATCCATAATATCGGATTTCAAAAACTGGCCCGACATGCGGGGGAGAAGTCAATCGGGCTATCAGCAGGACGTCGTATGGCTGAATGATGGATTGGGAAATTTTATCGACGTGGCTGGCCGGATTTCACCGGGATATGCTTTTGACGGGAGGGCTGTAGCCATGGCCGATTTGTGGAACCGGGGAGTACTCGATGTTATCGTTACGAACCAGGGTAACCGGCTCGTCGTCCTGAAGAACCAGCCAAATCCCGGCAATAATTGGATCGATTTTGAGCTGGAAGGTAAATCAAGTAACAAGGGAGCCATCGGGGCTATCGTAAACCTTCACTGGAACGGCAAAACCCAGGCCCAGGTTATTACCGGCGGAATCGGGTTCTGTTCCCAGAACCAGCGCCGTCTCCACTTTGGTTTGAGGGATGCAAAGAATGCTGATAAGGCAGTAATTCAATGGCCATCTGGTAAAATTCAGACCGTGATCGATCTCAAACCCAGGACTATAAACTATATCACTGAACCGGAATAATCATCATGAATCAGGCTGCGACTGGGTTTTCTGCAAAGTTGAAGAATTTAATTTCATTATTGCTTTCCAATTATGCCCCGCCGATTTTTATTTCCCTGATCCTGCTGGTTGGTCATATTTCATTCGGGATTTTACAGAGCTATAAAACCGTGCTTTTGTCGGTTTCAGCCAGTATGATTACCGAAATGATCATGGCAAGATTCATGCAGGGAAAGTGGAGAAACCTTTCAAGCGCATATATAACCGGGATCAGCGTGAGCATATTGATCCGCTCCACCATGTATTGGCCATATGCTCTGACCGCCGTTTTGTCGATTGTCTCGAAGTATGTTTTGCAGTACCAGGGAAAACACATCTGGAACCCGTCGAATTTCGGCATATCCTGGATGCTGTTTACGGCGCCTTTCAGCGTTGCCGCACTGAGCATTCAGTGGGGGAATAATATCTGGCCAATGCTGGTCATCTGGATCCTGGGACTGGTTATTGTTTACCGTGCAAAACGGTACAACATTACCATAACCTATGTAATCAGCTTTGTTTTCTTTGCCCTGGTAAGGAGCTGGTTTACGGGCGACTCATTCCTTGCTGAAGTGGCGCCACTCACCGGTCCGATGTACCAGTTATTCATTTTTTTCATGATTACCGATCCTGCAACTACGGTTAAGAGCAAAAAAGGACAGATGCTGGTTGCCTTCCTGATTGCATTGGTAGAATTTGTCCTAAGGATGAATCAGTTTATCTATGCCCCATTTTATGCCTTGTTTATCGTTGGCCCTGCAACCATGATCATCGATAAACTTATGGCAAAATCATCCGGGCTGAATACGGCTGCTTCAGTGTTAAAATAAATCGGAAGATTATTTCGATCGTTTGTAGCTTATCGAAACTCCGGAACTGCTTGACCGGTTAACGGAGGTTTCGTAATTCGGAAGACTTTTTATGTACTCCATGAATTCCTCGGTGCCGCCAAATCCATTTAACACGTTATGGGCGGTAAAGCAACCTCCCACAGTAAGTTTAGGGTCAATATCCTTGAAGTATTGCGTATACCAGTCCTTGTCGGCATCCGAGAAGACAAAATCAAAAGGACCTTTCAATTCCTTCACGAGCTTATGGGCATCAGCCAGTCTGGCATCGACATATCCGGAGAGACCGGTTTTTTTCAGGTTTTCCAGGGCCTGTTCATGGCGTTCCCGGTTGATCTCAATGGTAACCAGTTTTCCTCCGGTTTTGCTTAAAGCCCAGGCGATCCAGATGGAAGAATGCCCGGTAGAGGTCCCGATCTCGAGGGCCGATTTATAATTGTTTTTCACGATCAGATCGTATAGAACTTTTCCGTCCTGGTAGGGGACATTCAGGTCATGCCAGTCCGACCGGTTTTCTTCGAGAAACTTGTTTACGCGGTCATCCAATTCCTTTCCTGTCGTGGCTTGCCCATATACGGAGTGTGAAAGGCACAGGATTGCGAAGGCAAATAAAGTAATTCCGGGTGAGGTGTGTCGGGTATTGTTCATATTATAACCAGTTAAACAGTAAAAATAATCACTTTCGGGTATTCCA
This sequence comes from Cyclobacteriaceae bacterium, assembly GCA_035292565.1. Lineage (GTDB taxonomy): Bacteria > Bacteroidota > Bacteroidia > Cytophagales > Cyclobacteriaceae > DATDPY01. Next base: position 2,319 of record DATDPY010000329.1, read on the forward strand.
TTGTTAAGCTGGTCATTGTTTTTATCCTCGTTTGTTGTTGGAATCCCCTCGCCCTTGTCTGAACGAAGCGGAGATGGGGCGGAGTGTATAAAAATTTTCCAGCCTGCCCGCCATAGTGCAACGAAGGAGGGTGGAAAATTTTAGCGACGAGCCAGCCTGCAGGGGAGGTTATGACATTTCATAAATATGCTATTTCGAAGATGCATAGCTGGAAATTCATTCTGAAACATACGTATATACCCCGCCTTCGTACCGGAATATTTGGCACGTCGCCGGCGCTCAAAGTGAGCGAATAATCGTTTGAAAAATGCGATTCTGACGCATACCATTCTCTGGTATTTAATACTGAATTTATCAATTATCACTTATCTGGTTACTAGCGTTTGGAAACGCCTTTCTCATACGCCCTCGTCGGGAGACAAGGGCGAGTTGCGGGTCTTCAAAACGGCCTCAACGGGAAATATAGATACTTTAAGTTAAAATTTCTATTGTATAATGATCATTTTTCACTAAATTATATTTTTAATATCAGTTTAATTACCTTATAATTTAGAAGATACAGCTTTATTAGTGTTTTAGGGTATTATATAGCCTGTATATATGATATATTTTATTTTTTTTCGACTAGTTCATTAAAGATCTTTATTTAGTATAATAATATATTGTAAAAATATAATTTAATAAAATGCTTTTCATCTCCAAAATCGACCCTGTAGCTATGTATATTTTAACTAAATCAACACTTAATTTAATATTTAGCAAATAATATAAATAATTATAGCAATATATTACTAATACTATATATTTTTTAAAATATTTTTAATAATGGATTCAGCATCTATTTTTGCTGTTGGGAGCTTGAATGGCATTAGGGAGAGGTAGCAGATCGAGGACCAGTTAGGCAAAGGATATGTTGAAAATGAGATTTTATTCATTAAAACAAATAAACATTTATGAAGAAAATCGAGGCCATCATCCGAAAATCAAGATTTGAGGATGTGAAAAATGCGCTGCATTCTGCAGGCATTGATTTCTTTACTTATTGGGATGTCACGGGGATAGGAAATGAAAGCTCCGGGGCCATCTACAGGGCGACAATTTATGAAACCCGGTTCATCCAGCGACGAATGATTTCCTTCGTCGTCAGGGACCACCTGGCTGACGGGGCGATCGATGCCATCCTGAAAGCTTCCAGGACAGGGGAGCTTGGCGATGGCAAGATATTTATATCCGACATGCTGGATTCGATCAGGATCAGGACGGGAGAGCGGGGACCGGAATCGCTGTATATAAAAGATTAATAACCAAAAACATATAAAAATGGAAACTGCATCAATTTCGCTTTCTCTCGATACGGTCTGGGTACTCCTGGCTGCTGCCCTGGTTTTCTTCATGCAGGCTGGATTTGCCCTGGTAGAGGCCGGTTTCACCAGGACAAAAAACACGACGAACATTCTGATCAAGAATCTCATGGATTTTTGTATCGGAACGATATTTTTCTGGCTGATCGGTTATGGTATCATGTTTGGCGCCGGGAACGGATTGTTTGGAACTTTCGAATGGTTTTCCAAGGTCAGTCATGGGGGCGCTTTGCCAAACGAGGCTTTTCTCATCTTCCAGACTGTATTTGCAGCTACGGCGGCAACCATAGTTTCGGGAGCCATGGCAGAGAGGACAAAATTTAAAGCCTACATCCTTTACAGCGTCGTGATCTCAGCTGTTATTTACCCTGTATCCGGCCACTGGGCGTGGGGCGGAGGATGGTTGTCGTCATTAACAACTCCTTTTCATGATTTTGCCGGATCAACCGTTGTTCATTCGGTGGGCGGCTGGATCGCACTCACCGGAGCAGCAATTCTTGGACCCAGGCTTGGAAAATATACCAATGGGAAGCCGAATCCAATATTGGGACACAGCCTTTCCCTTGGCACACTGGGTGTTTTTATTCTTTGGATAGGTTGGTTTGGATTTAATCCGGGTTCGGCCCTTGGTGCCTCCAACCCGGGACTCATTTCCCATATTTTTGTGACGACGAATATGGCCGGAGCTGCAGGAGGAATTGCGACCCTGCTTACAACCTGGTTCAGGTATGGAAAGCCCGGCTTGTCCATGTCACTGAACGGTGTTCTGGCCGGACTGGTTGGCGTGACAGCAGGTTGCGATACGGTTACGGCAGGTGGAGCCCTGGTGATTGGGGTTCTTGCAGGTGTCCTTGTGGTATTTTCCGTGGAATTTTTCGAGAAAATCTTAAAAATTGACGACCCTGTCGGAGCTATCTCCGTGCATGGTATTTGCGGGGCCTTTGGCACCCTGATGGTTGGATTCATGGCAAAAGACGGAGGACTGCTTTACGGAGGAGGCGCCGGGTTGCTGATTTCACAACTCATTGGGGTGGCGAGCATTGGCATCTGGTCGCTTGCATCCGGCTTTATCCTGTTCAATATCTTAAAATATACCGTTGGTGTCAGGGTTTCTGAAAAGGAAGAAGAAAACGGGCTGGATTATTATGAACATGGCGAAACGGCCTATAACATGTAAGTCATTATTGCCGGCTGATTTTCATAAGAAAGGGAGCGCTGGTTATGCTCCCTTTTTTTATTTGATTTATTTAATATCCGAACAGGCTTGTTCAAATTTTGCGGCAGGTCGATAAGGATATGTTCTCATAGGGTCAGATGCCCAGTTCTACCTGAAACCTGAAGTTGAAGAATTCTTCCAGGCCGCCAATCCCGGGGAATTCTTCCTGGCTATACGTAGCATCCGCCTGGATCTTTAAAAGATGTCCGCGAAGATATTTGTTTATACCGAGGGTATAATACCTGCCTTCATTCAGGGCAAAATCCGATATCGTTTCATCTGATACAACCGTGGAAAACCGCCCGACAAATTCAAAATTATTCCTGAACAAATAGCTTCCCTGGAAGGTACCGCCCCGGCCGGAGAAAATATAAACAATATCATTTGAATTTGCAGGGTTCAAAGTCACCGGTTCTTTTGAATACCGGTCCATGACTTCCGCCATTAT
>DATDPY010000330.1:0-3885 GCA_035292565.1 Cyclobacteriaceae bacterium
ATCTGGTACGTCGTTGGAGCCCTGCTGGGCGGGGCCCCTCTTGCCCAGGGCACGGTATATCTTCTCTTCTCAAAAAAAACGGCCAATATACTCACGGCGCTTCTGGTTATCGTGGTTATCACGGCTTCGGTTTTTGTTTTCCTGAGCCCGGTCGATCCGTCGCTTGCCGCCGATGGAAGACTGAGCGGAAAGGTGCTTGAATGGCAATGGGTCCGGTTATTCAGCCCTTTCATTAATACCTACGCCCTGATATTTCTCTTCGGCGGGGCAGTATTTTCGGCCTGGAAATATTACCGGAACAGGGCCATGAGGCGATTCCTGGGTAATGTTTACATTGCCATTGGCGCCCTGTTGCCGGGCATCGGCGGATCCTTTACCCGTTTTGGCTACGTGGAAGTGTTGTATGTTACCGAATTGCTCGGCTTACTTTGCATGTATGTCGGTTATATGATCATCCGCACTGACAAAAGCGTGTCAGTACACGCCATCCAGGTGGAAACCATTGGTCAACCCGGCTAGAATCCGGATTTACGGATTGATTTCAATAGATTGGATCAGCTTCCGGGAACCAGCCTCTTAAATTGAATAAAATCATTAATTTTGAGGTTCTCCTGATCTGTCTGGGTTAAGCCAGGGGTCAGGATCAACATTATTTAATTAAAAGGACTAAATCATGAAAAACACGAATCGAAGGCAGTTCGTAAAAAAAACCTTGCTTGCTTCCATTGCATCAGGAATGTCTTCTTTCCTGATACTCCCATCATCGAAGGCATCCTCCTCTAATGAGAGGGAAATCAAAAATTCCTCAATGGCATTTCAGTTCGCACAGAACCCGCTTCCTTACGCCTATAATGCCCTGGAACCCAGCATCGATGCGATGACAATGGAAATCCATTATACCAGGCATCATGCAGCCTACGTAAAGAATGTAAACGATGCGATTGCGGCTGAAAAGATCGATTATGCTTCTGAAATTGATTTTTTCAAAAACGCATCGAAGTTATCAGCCAAGGCGCGCAATAACAGTGGGGGCGCCTGGAATCATAATTTTTTCTGGCAGATCATGAAACCCGGCGCTGGTACTCCTTCCGGAAAGGTAATGGATGCAATTAACGGCGCATTCGGTGCATTCGATAAATTCAAGGAGGAATTCACTGCAGCTGCCATGGGACGATTCGGTTCCGGATGGGCATGGTTGGCAGTTGATAACGGCAAACTAAAGATCGGATCTACCCCAAACCAGGATAATCCCATGATGGATTTTTCCGATTTCAAAGGAACCCCGGTGCTTGGAATTGATGTGTGGGAACATGCCTATTACCTGAAATACCAGAATAGAAGGAATGAATACATTGCCGGGTGGTGGAATGTGGTGAACTGGGATGAAGTGGCAAAACGGTTATAAAAATAACCTTGGAGGTATTATAAACCTCCAAGGTTTTCAATTGCCGTTTTCCGATACTTCCTTCCTATAGGAATTTGCTTTCCGGAAATTTCCAGGTACTCATTGGTAAATACGTCGATCTTGCTTATACGTACAAGATACGATTTATGACACCGGATGAAACCCTGTCCATCCAATAAGTTTTCCATTCCCGACATGGTTTTATGAGTAATCAGAATTTCGCCATTTTCCTGGTGAACTTTTACATAATCCTTCAGCCCTTCGATGTATAAAATTGACCTCATATATACCTTGTGCGTCTTGCGATCGGAGCGGATCTGCAAATAATTTTCATTGGCAGCATATTTCTCACGGACTGACAGGAGAAATTTATTAACTGCTTTCAGGAACCGCGGAAACGATACGGGTTTTACCAGGTAATCAATGGCATCGACCTCAAATGCTTCCGCTGCAAATTCCCTGTAAGCTGTAACGAAAATAAAGGAAGGCTTTTTACTCAGGCTTTTTATCAAATCCATTCCACTGATCTCAGGCATATCGATATCCAGAAAAACAAGATCGATTTCATACTGGTTCAATTTGGACATTGTCTCCATAGCGCTATAAGCCGTTGCCTTCAAATGTAAGTCAGGAACCTTTTCCAGGTATTTTGCAATGACCCGGATGGCTAAAGGTTCGTCATCGACAATCAGGCATTCAATGCTCATGGCAGTATTTTAATCTCAAGCCGAACGGTGAAGTCTTCTTTATTTCTCTGATAACTTAATGCATAATTCTCACCGTAATATAAACTTAATCGGTTTTTCAGATTTTCCAACCCAATTCCCGTCTCCCTGTTTTCAAAATCCGGTTTGGATGGTATGCTGTTGCCTATATTTACAAAAAGCGTTTCATCTTTAAATTGAATTGAATACCTGATCCACCCTTTTTTAACAGAGGGCTTAATTCCATGTTTGAAACAATTTTCCATCAACGGTAAAAAAATAAGGGGCAAGATCTTCAGATCATCAATTCCTGGTTGAATTTCCTTATTGATGGAAACCTTTTTGTCATATCGAAGCTCCTCCAGGGAGATATAATTTTCCATTTGTTCAATCTCCTTAACCAGGGGGATTCTTTCGGCGCGGCAATCGTAAAGAATAAATGAAAGCAACTCCGAGAGCTTTAATACTACCTCAGGGGCCTTATCCGATTTATCGAGCGCTAAAGAATACAAGTTATTCAATGTATTGAATAAAAAATGGGGATTAATCTGGGACTTAAGGAATTTCAGTTCGGCTTCCGTTTTCTGCTGAAGAAGCTTTAAATTTCTTTCCTCGCTTTTCTGAAGAATCCTGTATAAGCGAATTGCGATACCAACAACCACCGGGATATACATCCCGATCAGCAAAAAGGTTGCATCAAAATAAGCCAGCTTAATATCAAGATCGGCCACAAAAATGAAAAGAATGATGATCACGATCATTTCAAAATACACGGAAAGGATTATGGCATAGGCAGAATATAGAAAAAATTTCAGGTATTGCTTTTTATTCAGGTAAATTGGAATGAGAAAATGTGTAAAAAAATAAGTAGTTATAATGGTTAACGGAGCCAAAAAGACTGAAAACCAGGGTGTGAGTACCGGACCTACCTGTATGCTGATAAAATAAAAAAGAAAATATACTGATAGCGCCCAATAAATTAAATGCCAGGGCCACCAGGAGGACAATAACCACTTTCTTATCATGCTCCTAAAATATATTTTAATTAATCATCATCACTGATTTTTAGACGAAGCGGTGAATTGTATCGACTTCGGCATCATTTACTTTGACAAAATGCCCGAATTTCAGTGATTTTGACACGGAATATAATATATGCCTGCCAGTGATCCGGTTGTCTAAATTTTCCTGCAGAATGTCTACTTTTTGATTTTGGGTGGTTCTTATGAATTTATTTAGCCCGAAAATGTCTAATTTAAATTTTAATACTATGTGGATTATTCAAAAATTCCTTGAAGGTGGTTATTGGTTTATGATGACCCTGTTGGTCATCCAATTGGTGATCATGTATTTTATCATCAGAAAGGTCATTGATTTTTTTATTAAGATTCCGTCTGACAAGGTTAAATTAAAGAATGGGTTACCGGAAATTCTTCAGACCGCAACGTTTGCATTATTCGCCGGAATTTTTTTCCAGGTAATCGGGTTGTACCAGGCTTTGGAATCCATTGAACAAATGGGAAAGATACCGACAAGCATGCTGGCCGGAGGATTAAAAGTATCGACCATTACCACACTTTATGGGGCGTATATTTTCGGAGTATCCTCCATCATCTGGTTCTTTTTGAACCAGCGATATCAGCGTCTTAAATAACCTTGGAGGTTTTAAAAACCTCCAACTCCAGTTTGGCTATTTTCTTGCGTAAAATAACGTTGAGAAAGTAGGATTCGCCAAATTATTATACTTCTTGATCGATGATTGCAGGTTCACGAAGT
>DATDPY010000331.1:0-16843 GCA_035292565.1 Cyclobacteriaceae bacterium
GGGACCGGTCAAACCGGGGAAGAATAAATTATTCAGGGAACTCGCGGAATGGGGGATCATCGTTTTGATATTTGCGGCATTATATTTTACCGGGCTGCACACGGTTGTCATCGGCACGATGCAGTCCATTGTCCTGAAAACCGGCCTGATTCGTCCGAATCTGCATCCTTCTGAAAACCTGGGCTACACCGAATTCGATTTTCTGCTGAAAGATATTTCAGGCCAAACACTGGACGTGAGGACCCTGAAAGGAAAGACCATTTTCCTGAATTTCTGGGCAACATGGTGCCCTCCATGCATCGCTGAAATGCCTGACATTGAGAAGCTCTATAAAAATGTGAAGGGAGAGGGCATTGTATTCCTGATGGTTTCGGTGGATGATGATTTTGAAAAAGCAAAGAAGTTTGCCGAAAAAAGAAATTTATCAATGAAGATCTATGCTCCTGACTCTGGAATTCCCACCGTGTTCACCAGCAGGACCATCCCTTCTACCTATGTTATTTCCCCCGGGGGAAAAATCGTGATGAAAAGGGAAGGCATGGCGAGGTACAATTCCAGGACATTCCGCAATTTTTTGAAAGAACTGGATTAAAAAATAGGCGTGTTTCCCAAATATTTAAGGAAAATAGCTACTTTTGCCGTTCTTAATTAAATAACACAAGAAAGGTATTATGGCAAACCACAAATCAGCCTTAAAACGGATCAGGTCGAATGAGAAAAAGCGGATCAATAACAGGTATTATCTGAAAACCACCAGGACTTATATGAAAAAGCTGGCCACCACCACGAACAAGGCGGAAGCCGAGGAATTATATAAGAAAGTTTCGAGTATGCTCGACAAGCTGGCTAAGAAGAATATTATTCATAAAAATAATGCCTCGAACAAAAAATCAAGGCTGGCCAGGCAGATACATCAGCTTACCTGATCCTCGATAAAATTTATCAATAACCCTGGTCACACCCGGGTTTTTTTATTTCCTCCGGTTTATTTATCTTTCTAGCAAATCCTACCAGCTATGAAAGAGTCCCTGGAATTTCCAATCCATAAAATCTCCCATTGGGCGGAAGAAGACCGTCCGCGCGAAAAACTCCTGCTGAAAGGCAGGGCGTCACTTTCCGATGCAGAGCTCCTTGGAATTCTCATCGGATCAGGTACCAAAGACATGAATGCCATTGACCTGGCAAAGGCTGTTCTGATGAAAGTAAATAACAGCCTGGGAGAGCTGGCAAAATTGTCCGTTCACGACCTGGAAAAAATTAAGGGCATCGGGAAGGCAAAAGCTATCTCTATTGTCAGTGCGATGGAGCTGGGCCGCCGCAGAAGCGACCGGTTGCCCGACGAAAAACCCCGCATTACCTGTTCCGAAGACGCCTGGAAAATCATCAGGCCGTTCCTTTCGGATATTTCCTGCGAAGAATTCTGGGTCATTATCCTTAACCGGGCGAACTATGTTTTAAATACGACAAAGGTCAGTTCAGGGGGAATATCCGGTACGGTGGCCGATCCTAAGATAATTTTCAAAATCGCCCTCGATGCCAGGGGGAGTTCCATTATCCTGGTCCACAATCATCCTTCGGGGAACCTCAAACCCAGCGAGGCCGATATTAGCCTGACCCGGAAGCTGAAGGAATCCGGTTTGCTGCTCGAATTGCCGGTCATCGACCATATCATCTTCACGGATCACAGCTACTTCAGCTTCGCCGATGAAGGGATCCTGTGAATTAATTTAGTGGGCGATGTTTCAGCCCCGGGAATTTTGTAAATTCCGCTCCTGAAAAAATCATCATTTGTTTTGCATTTTAAACCGATGAACCGATTGCCGGTAATTTTATTTGTATCAGGATTAGGCCTCGTCATTGCTTTGATGATCATTCTTCTTTCCCGAGATCCCGGAGTTAACTATGCCGGGGATATTCAGGATCAGCGAATGAGAAAGAATGAATTTATGAAGAACGATCCTGCTTCTCCTTTCGTTAAATCCGGTACCGAATGCAAGAATTTGACTTACTTCGAACCGGATCCGGCCTTCAGGCTTAAGGCAAAATTAGTTCCCTTTTCCATGGGCGAGACGGTTCGCATGAAAATGAACGACGGCACATTTGAGGTTTATGCTGAATATGCCGTCGCTTATTTTGAGTTGCAGGGAGGGGAGCATAAACTAACGATCTTTTCACAACCGGAAGACATGAATCCTAAGAACCTGTTTCTTCCTTTTTATGATGAAACCAGCTCTGTATCCACGTATGGGGGCGGCCGGTATCTCGAACCCGAATATTCGGGAGGGAATGAAATTGTGCTTGATTTTAACCTAGCCTACAATCCTTACTGTGCTTATGTTGAAGGATACATCTGCCCCCTCCCGCCGCCCGAGAACCGGATTGATGCTGAAATAAATGCAGGAGAAAAAAATTACAAAACGGATTAAGTATTTTAAGCAACCGGTTCCTGTATATGGGCAAATGATTATTTTTACCGGTATTTTTCCCGAGGCACAATGAAAATATCCTACGATTGGCTGAAACGTCTTATTGATACGGGTCTTGATGAAAAGCAGGTAGCCGGCATGTTAACACACGCCGGGCTTGAAGTTGAAAGTATTGAGGATTATGAAGAGATCAGGGGAAGCCTGGATGGCCTGGTTATTGGGGAGGTAATAACATGCGAACCTCATCCGAATGCCGATAAGCTGAAAGTGACTACGGTTGATGCGGGAACCGGACGAGTTTTGCCGATCGTATGCGGCGCCCCGAATGTAGCCAGAGGACAAAAGGTGATCGTTGCGAAAGAGGGGGCCGTACTTTATCCTGCGAAGGGTGATCCTATCGGTATAAAAAAAGCCAAAATCAGGGGAGAGATATCGGAGGGCATGATTTGTTCCGATTATGAGACTGGTCTTGGAAATGACCAGTCAGGCATCCGCGTAATTGACACGAAACTTCCAAACGGGACTCCCCTGGCAGAACTGATCCCGGTGATGAAAGACAAAATTTTTGAGATCGGCCTGACACCTAACCGGGCGGATGCAACAAGCCATCTGGGTGTGGCAAGGGATGTCAGGGCGTTAACGGGTAAAAATGTGCAAATGGAACCTGTCGACAATTTTCGAACAGATGACCATACACTGCCGATCGAAGTTACCATTGAAAACGAAATTGCCTGCCCTCGTTATTCGGGGATTACTATCCGCGATGTTAAAATTGCCGAATCGCCCAAATGGCTTATCAACCGCCTTCGTTCCATAGGATTGGAGCCCATCAATAATGTTGTGGACATAACCAACTTCATTTTAAATGAGTTGGGACAGCCCCTGCATGCATTTGATTACGACAGGATAACCGGGAAAAAAGTCATCGTAAAAACACTGCCTGCCGGTACTCCTTTCACAACCCTCGACGGTGTGGAAAGAAAACTGAAGGCTGAAGACCTGATGATTTGTGATCAGGCCGGGGGTATGTGCATTGCCGGCGTCTTCGGGGGATTAAACTCCGGGATCACCTTAGCGACAAGGAATGTTTTTCTCGAAAGTGCATATTTCAATCCGGCTTTTATCAGGAAAACAATAATTATGCATGATCTCAAAACTGATGCAGGTTTCAGGTTTGAAAAAGGTACTGATCCGGAAATTACGGTATATGCACTGAAAAGGGCCGCCATGCTGATCAGGGAGATTGCCGGCGGCAAGATTTCTTCCGACATCATTGATATTTATCCCAATCCCATTCTTCATCCACGGGTAACCGTGAAATTCAAAAATATTAACAGGCTGGCAGGTATTGAGATCCCAGTGAAGAGGATCCGGGAAATCCTGGGATTGCTCGAAATAGATATTGAAGCAGAGACCCCGGACGGAATTACTGTGGTCGTTCCGCCCTACCGGGTCGACGTAACCCGTGAGGCCGATATTGCCGAAGAAATTCTCAGGATATACGGCTACAATAATATTCCGCTGTCGGAAACGCTTCGGACTGATTTTCTGGCCCATTTCCCGGAAAACGATCCGACCGCGATACACAAGAAACTGGCCCAGCTCCTCTCTGCCAGGGGTTTTAACGAAATTATTACCAATTCACTGAGTTCTCCGGAAATATCAAGGGCGATCGGGACCTTCAGCGAGGATGAAAATGTGGAGATCATGAACAAGATCAGCGACGAGCTGGGCGTATTAAGGCAATCGCTGTTATTTTCCGGCCTCCAGGCAATCGCCTATAATATCAGCCACAAGCAGCATAACCTCAAATTTTTTGAATTGGGAAAGACCTACCGCAGTATCGGGAAAAGTTTTGAAGAAAAAAATGAATTTGTGCTACTATGGACAGGGAATGCAGAGGAGGAGAACTGGATCCGCAAACCCAATCCGGCTGCCATACATGATATTTATGGCGTAATCCGGGATATATTATTAAAATTCAATATTAAGGAATTCAGGATCCGAACATTCCAGAATGAAATTTTCAGCCAGGGTCTGAAAATAGTTGTGGGAGAAAATGAAATCTTACAATTGGGCAAACTTTCATTATCTGTAATTCAATCGGCCGGCATCCGCCAGGAAGTTTTGTTTATGAAAATGGATTTTGATTTATTCTTGGATATTATAAATACAAATATTACCTTCAGGCAAGTTCCAAAATATCCGGAAGTTCGAAGGGATTTATCGCTGGTCATTGACAAACAGATTACTTTCATGGATATTATGAATGTCATAAGCGGAGCAGAAGGGAAACTGATCAGAAATGTAAATGTTGTGGATCGTTATGAGGGAGAGAATATTGATCCTGGCAAAAAAGCTTATGCGGTAAGTTTTATTTTGCAGGACCCTGACAGTACATTAACCGATAAAGTTATTGATAAGACAATGAGCAGGCTGATGAAGTCCTTCGAAACGGAACTGCAGGCTATAATCAGGAAGTAAAGCATGAACAACGAAAAACTAAGCAACAGCGTTGGCACCCTCGAAAGAAAATTAAAGCTTCTTCTCAGCGAATATTATTCATTACGGGAGGAAGCTGCCGCATTAAGGGCTGAAAATCAACAGTTAAAGGATATTGTCTCCACCAAGGATGAACAGCTTAAAGACTTTCAAAATAGGTATAAAATCACTAAAATTGCAGGTAATATAAGGACAGGAGAAGCAGATACTTCTGAAATAAGGAACCTGTTAAATGAGTATATCAGTGAGATTGACCGGTGCATAATACACCTAAGTCAGGGTTAGTTGAGAAATTCGGATGAAGGAATTGTCGATTAAAATAAAAATAGCTGACAGGGAATATCCGATGAAGGTAATTCCTGAAGATGAAGAACGTATCCGGAAAGCGGGACGCGTAATCAATGAGAAAATCAAACATTACGCCCAGCAATTCGGGATTGACGATAAACAGGACCTGTTGGCTATGGTTGCTTTCGATATCCTGGTTGACAAGAGTCAGCAGGAAGAAATCGAAGTGATCCACGATGAATCGGTTACAGAAAGGATCGCCAGTCTCGGGGAAATCGTAACAAAAGCGCTGGATTCCTGAATTTTCACTCCGGGCCCTCAATCACGAACAGGTATCTGCAGACCTGCCCGCCCAAAATAAATTAACAAATGAACATGGAGCTATCGGTTATTTCAACCATCACGGGGGTATTGGGCCTGCTCATTGGCGGGTTCATCGGATATCTGTTTTTCCGGAAAGCATTAAAAAAGGAACAACGGGAAGCGCAGGACAAGGCGTCTTTGATCATCAAGGAAGCCGAACTCACTGCAGAAAACATTAAAAAGGACAAAATCCTGGAGGCAAAAGAGAAATTCCTGAAGCTAAAATCGGAATTTGAAGAAGACGCCAACAAAAAGAAAAACCTTATCATCGCCAATGAGGCCAAATTAAGGCAGCGGGAACAGAACCTGTCCAAGCAAATGGAAGTGGTGAAGCGCAAAGAGGAGGAGCTTGATTCCATGAAAGAAAACCTGACAGCCCAGCTTGAAATTGTTAAAAAACGAAAGGCTGAACTCGACAAGGTATGGGCAGAAGAGGTCAGTGCCCTCGAGAAGATTGCTAACCTTACCAGGGAAGAAGCGCTTGAAAGGCTAACTAACAATCTTAAAGATGAGGCACAAAGCAAGGCCTCCTCTCATATTAAAAATATCATGGAGGAAGCCAAGCTGACTGCCAACCGCGAGGCCAAAAATATCATCATAAAAACCCTGCAGCGGACAGCAACGGAACTCACGGTTGAAAATACTGTTTCCGTATTCAATATCGAAAGCGATGATATCAAAGGCAAGATCATCGGCAGGGAAGGCCGCAACATTCGCGCACTCGAGGCCGCAACCGGCGTTGAAATTATTGTCGACGATACCCCGGAGGCGATCATCATTTCGGGCTTCGACCCGGTACGCAGGGAAATTGCCCGTCTCTCGCTGCACAGGCTGGTAGCCGACGGCAGGATCCATCCCGCCAGGATCGAAGAGGTAGTGGCTAAAACTGCAAAAAATATTGATGAAGAGATCGTTGAAGTGGGCGAACGTACCGCGATCGACCTGGGAATCCACGGATTGAATCCTGAGCTTATCAAAATGGTGGGCCGCATGCGTTACCGCTCCTCTTACGGACAGAATCTCCTCCAACACTCGCGGGAAGTAGCTAAAATCAGCGCCACCCTTGCCGCTGAGCTCGGCATGAATGCCAAAGTCGCGAAACGCGCAGGACTTTTGCATGATATCGGGAAAGTATACCCGGAAGAATCCGAAATGCCTCACGCTATTCTGGGTATGGAACTGGCGAAAAAATTCAAGGAACATCCCGATGTATGCAACGCCATTGGAGCGCACCACGATGAAATCGAGATGACATCGATGATCTCACCGCTTATCCAGATCGCGGATGCAATTTCCGGGGCAAGGCCGGGAGCACGCAGGGAGGTTATGGAATCTTATTTGAAAAGGCTTCGCGAACTCGAGGAGCTTGCACTGAGCTTCGAGGGCGTCGAAAAATGTTATGCCATCCAGGCCGGGCGCGAGCTCCGGGTATTGGTAGATGCTGAAAATATTACGGATCAGCAGGCGAGCCAATTATCGTTTGATATATCGCAGAAGATTGAGAAGGATATGCAATACCCGGGGCAGATAAAAGTTACGGTAATCCGGGAGACCAGGGCGATTTCGTTTGCAAAATAAAGATCCTGTTGCAATTCATTTTGTTTTTAAGGCATTCAGCATCGTAGATCCGATATTTGCCGGAGAATCCACCACATGGATTCCGCATTCTTCAAGGATTTTCATTTTGGCAGCAGCAGTGTCCTCCGCTCCGCCGATGATTGCGCCGGCATGACCCATCCTTCTTCCGGCCGGAGCCGTCCTTCCGGCAATGAATCCTACCACCGGTTTGGTGCCATGATCCCTGATCCAGTGGGCTGCTTCCGCCTCCATCCCCCCTCCGATTTCCCCGATCATAACTATGCCTTCCGTAGCCGGATCGTTCATCAATAACTCGATGGCTTCTTTCGTAGTCGTGCCGATCACAGGGTCTCCACCGATCCCGATACAGGTCGATTGACCCAGGCCTGCCTTGGTCACCTGGTCAACAGCCTCATAAGTGAGGGTTCCCGACCGCGAGACAATCCCGATCGTCCCCTTTTTATGAATGAATCCCGGCATGATGCCGACTTTGGCTTCTTCCGGAGTAATGACCCCGGGGCAGTTGGGCCCAATAAGCCTCGAGCTTTTTCCATCGAGGTATTGCTTTACCTTGATCATATCGCGGGTGGGTATTCCCTCCGTGATGGTGATGATCACCCTTATTCCAGCATCGGCCGACTCCATGATAGCATCTGCCGCAAAGGCAGGAGGCACAAAAATTACCGAAACATCCCCCCCGGTTTTGTCAACGGCTTCCTTTACCGTATTGAAAACAGGCTTGTCGAGGTGCTTCTGCCCGCCTTTCCCGGGAGTCACACCGCCGACCACTTTTGTGCCGTATTCAATCATCTGGCCTGCATGAAAGGTCCCTTCCGACCCTGTAAATCCCTGAACAATTACTTTTGAATCCTTATTTACCAAGACACTCATGGAATATGACTTTGGACAAAAATATGACTTTAATGAACATCAACAAATTTGCGAATGCATTTAAGCCCGGCGGATGGGAAATGGCTGCAGTCAATTTCAAAGTGATTGGTTTGAAATATATAATTATTGTCAGCTTAATATACATTTGTAATAAAGCCATTCCGGAAAAGTGACATTTCTTTATCCTCAGTTCCTCTTCGCTCTCGCCGCCCTGGGAATCCCGGTCATTATTCACCTTTTCAATTTCAGAAAAGCCCGGCAGGTTTATTTCTCGAGCACACAGTTCCTGCACACGGTAAGACAGTCGACCAGTTCAAAGCTTAAGTTGAAGCATCTCCTCGTATTGCTGTGCCGGCTCCTGGTCATTCTTTTCCTGGTGATCACCTTTTCCCAGCCGGTCGTTCCCGGAAAGGAAAATATGGGCGAAGGAGAAACCGCCTGCATATACTTCGACAACTCAATGAGCATGTCGAACCTCATCGACAACAATGTGAACGGCCTGGAAGGCGCAATCTTCATCACGCGCGATATCATCAAAGCCTTTCCCAGGAATATGAAATATGTTTTCCTGACAAACGACTTCCTTCCTTTTTCGAACAGCCCGAAAAGCAGCGACGATCTCGACCGGAACCTTTCACAACTGACATTCTCGCCCCAGTCGAGATCCTTCGAAGAGGTCTATAACAGGATCAGGTCCCTGTCGGGGGGAAATTCCGGGAATAATATTTACTGGATCTCTGATTTCCAGGCCTCCACATTCGGCGCCCGGCCACAAGTCAGGATCGATTCAACCGATCACCTGTATCTGATCCCGCTTGAATTCCAGGAAGAAACCAATGTTTATGTTGATACAGTTTACCTCGACAATCCCTTCCTGATCCAGGGGGAGAAAAACAAGCTGAATATCATCCTGAAACTTGAGAACGGCTCTGGCCTTGTCGATATGCCGGTCAGGTTATTCGTAAATGGCTTACAGGTTACCAATGCCTCACTCAATCTTGAGCCAGGCCGATCGTCCAGAATATCGTTTGATATCAATTTCCCGCTTCAGTCTGTGAACCATTGCCGGCTGAACTTTGACGACTTCCCGGTTGATTTCGATAACGACTATTATTTTATCCTGAACCTGTCCGACAGGATCAATATTTCAGAAATTAAATCCGCCGCACGTGTCACGGTTATTGAGAAGGTATATGGCAATAAAGAATTATTTAATTTTAAGAGCTACGACGCCGGGAACCTCGATTATAATTTTGCCCGCTCAGCCGATCTCCTCGTTTTGAATGAACTCGGCACTGTCGACAGGAACCTGATGGGCCTGATCCGGGATTTTTATGATCGTGGCGGCACCTTGTTTTTAATTCCGGCGAGGGCTCCCGTGACGGCTGGATTCGAATTAAACGGCATCAGGCTGGTCCCGACAAACGATTCCATCCCCACCATTAAACCCCTGGCGGATCCCGATCTTTCCGATCCATTTTTCTCGGAAGTTTTTGAAAGCACTTCGGAAAGATTCAGCATGCCGCAGGCTACAGAATTGTATAATAGTCCCTCCTCGAATGTGCTGTTAAAATTCAGGGATGGAAGATCATTCCTGTCGAAAATTAACAATGCAATCTTATTATCCTGCCCCCTCGCCCCGGAGTTCACGGACTTCCAGAATAATGCACTGTTCGTTCCTATCATGTACAGGATGGCCATGCTGAGCAAGAAATCGTTCAACAGGCTTTCGTATACAATGGGCGAGTCACTGGTCAGTTACAGGATCGATTCCCTGGGCGCCGCGCCTATAACCAGGCTGGTCAGCGACAAGAAGGAGATCATCCCCGCCCAAAGAATTTCCGGAAATGACTTGATCCTTGATATACCAAAATCCGAATTGGACGCAGGAATATACAATATTGCCAACGAAGGTTTGCCCGGCGGGGCCGTAGCATTCAATTACGGGAAGCAGGAATCCGTATTAAAACAATTCGAGGAAAACGAGCTTATGAACTTTTTCGGCGAAAATTCAAATATCCGGGTTTTTAATATAAAAGATATTAATAAATTTGACCAGGTGTTAAAGGATAATTATCTGGGAAAATCCTATTGGAAATATGCACTGATCCTGGCCATGATCTTTTTACTGGCTGAAGTCCTGTTATTAAGATTTTTATAATATGAAATTAACCATTAAGTCAGCCCTGATCATCGACAGAAATTCCCGTCACCATCTTAAAAAAAGGGACATGATCATTCGCGACGGGGTGATCGCTTCCATCGGCGAAGATCTGAAATCAGAGGGCAAGACCATCGAAAGCCCCTCATTGCGCGTATCTCCCGGCTGGTTCGATATGAAATCCAACTTTTGTGATCCGGGTCTTGAATACAAGGAAGATATTTTAAGCGGTTGCAGGGCTGCCGCTGCGGGCGGCTTTACCGGTGTGGCTATCGTCCCCAATACAAAGCCGGTGATCCAGTCGAAAAATGAGATCAGCTATGTAAATAATAAGTCCGCAGGCTGTATTGCAGATGTTATTCCATATGGATCGGTAACCAGGGACAATGCGGGTACCGAACTTACGGAGATACTCGACCAGCATTATGCCGGCGCAGCAGCGTTCACTGACGGAGAGGTCCCGTTATGGAACACGGATATCATTTACAAATCACTCCAATACCTTCAAAAGGTCGATGGCCTGGTGATCAACAAGCCCGAAGACAAATGGCTCAATATGCTTGGCCTCATGCACGAAGGCAAAACAAATGCCATGCTGGGACTGAAAGGCATGCCTAGGATCGCCGAGGAAGTGATGATCGACCGCGACATCAGGATCCTTGAATATACGGGAGGAAGATTGCATTTCTCAAATATTTCCACAGCCGAATCCGTCAAGCTGATCCGGCAGGCCAAGCGAAAGGGATTAAAACTTACCTGTGACATCGCCGCGCACCAGATCGCCCTGGAAGATACGGCCTTAATGGATTTCGACACCAACCTGAAACTAAATCCTCCTCTCCGGGAGAAAAACGATATAAAAGCCCTGATCGCGGGAATCATGGATGGCTCCATCGACGTTGTCGTATCGAGCCATTCACCGCAGGATGTGGACAGCAAAAGAATGGAATTCGACCTAGCGGAATACGGAATGATCGGCCTTCAGACCGTGTACCCGATTCTGAATACCTCACTTGGCGAAAAAAATGACGAGATAATCATCGACCTGCTTTCCGTCAATCCCAGGAAAATCCTTGGATTGCCTGCAATTTCCATCATCGAGGGTGAAAAAGCCAACCTGACCCTGTTCGATAACAAGGCAGAATGGACATTCGATGACCAGACCAATCTCTCCAAATCGCGGAACAGCCCCTTCCTTGGCAGAAAGATGAAAGGAAAAGTGGTTGGCATCATCAATAAGGGAGATATTGCCCTCAACGGATATTGATCCGATGAAATCCAATAACCCGATCCTCTGGGTGTCTCTCCGATTCGGAAGTGTTGCGGGAATTCTGAGTGTCGTCCTGTTTACAATCCTTTACCTGGGCGGCAGGCATCCGTTACTGATACCCGCATACCTCGATTTCAGACTGCTGCTTTTTCCCATATTCATTGTTTTTGGAATAAGGGATTTCAGGGAAATCCGGAATCGGGGCATTCTTCATTTCTGGCAGGGGTTCTCTGTTGGCACGATGATCGTCCTGACCCTTGGATTCATCATGGCCGTATACATCATTTTGCTTGGCGGAGTGTTCGACCACGAATTCACATCGGAGTATATCGCCGGAACCATGCAAAAGATCGCGGAGACGAAGGAAAGCATTATTTCGCAGGTTGGCGAGGCAGCCTACAACAAGTCGCTCGAAATTCTGCCCTCCACAACACTTGGGGATCTTTCTTTCGATTATTTTCTGAAAGGACTCCCGCTTGGATTTATGCTGACAATCATTATTTCGTTGCTGTTGCGAACACCCGATAATAAGAATTGACCCCATTAGCCCGCTAGGTTGCTATTGAGTTTCCGGTGAATCAATTCATAAGTAATACGGAAAGAAAATTTGATTTTTAAATTTTTAATTGCTGACATTACATTAGATTTAATCGGGAAACTATCCGCGGTTAAATTTGAACGATAGACTTTTATTCAATAAATTCCGGGAATTTTTAAAAACCTTACCGTCATGGAAGAAAAATTATCAATCAAACAGGTTGGGCTTAGATATGGAATATATCTGGCCATAATTTCGATTATTTATTCAACCCTTTTACAGATCCTGGGACAAGGCGCCAACAAATATCTTGGCTATGTATCCATTATCTTTCTGATCGTGGCTTTAATCCTTGCCCATAATGAATTCAAGAAATCGAATGAATATATGAGCCTGGGACAAGGATTTGGAATTTCCATGATCGTTATTGCTCTCAGCACCGTTATTTCGTCGATATTCACTTATCTGTATATAAAGCTCATCGATGACTCAATGCTCGGAATAATCAGGCAGCAGGCGGAGGAACAGATGTTGAAAAGGGGAATGAGTGATGAACAGGTCGATCAGGCAATGAACATATCTTCGAAATTCATGACTGCGGAGGCGATCCTGATCATGGGCATCCTGACGGGAGTATTTTTCGGTTTTATTATCGG
Organism: Cyclobacteriaceae bacterium; assembly: GCA_035292565.1. Taxonomy (GTDB): domain Bacteria; phylum Bacteroidota; class Bacteroidia; order Cytophagales; family Cyclobacteriaceae; genus DATDPY01. The sequence continues at coordinate 12,674 of DATDPY010000331.1, forward strand.
GCTGATTATAAGCGCTATCACCAAAAAGAATCCGCCGGAGGCAGTGGCCTGATCGCTTAACCAGGAAGTCACAAAGAGTAAATATCAATAGAATATCACCTTTCGGGATTTAATGCAAAACACGGATATTTCCATTATCATACCTGTATTTGAGGAAGAGGAATCTTTGCGCGAATTATACGACTGGATCCTGAAGGTGATGCAGCAGAGGGATTTTTCATTTGAAGTCATCTTCATCGATGACGGCAGCCGCGACGGATCATGGAAAGCTATAGCTTCGATCGCCGCTTCCGATCCAAGGATCAAAGGGATCCGGTTTAACCGGAATTACGGGAAATCCGCCGCTTTGCACACGGGCTTCCATGAAGCATCCGGGGATGTGGTCGTTACGCTTGACTCAGACCTGCAGGACAGTCCAGAAGAGATCCCGGCTTTGTATGATATGATCCGCAACCAGGGATTTGATCTTGTTTCAGGTTGGAAAAAGAAACGGTATGATCCGCCGGGCAAAACCCTTCCATCAAAATTATTCAACCGGGTAACCCGGGCCATTTCGGGCATTAAACTGCATGATTTTAATTGCGGCCTGAAAGCCTACAGGAAGGAAGTGGTCAAAAACATCGATGTGTACGGGGAAATGCACCGCTACATTCCGGTGATTGCAAAATGGAATGGTTTCGACAGGATAGGCGAAAAGATCGTGCAGCATCATAAAAGAAAATACGGAAAATCGAAATTCGGCCTGGAGAGGCTTATCAATGGCTTCCTCGACCTCATCTCCATCGCCTTCGTGATCCGGTTCATTAAAAAACCGATGCATTTTTTCGGCACAATCGGAACACTTTCCTTCCTTACGGGACTTATCATTACCTTCTGGCTGATCGGGTTGAAGATCTACCATATCAGGAACCATCTCCCGGCGCGCGATATCGTTGACCAGCCCCTGTTCTTCCTTGCGCTGGTTGCCGTTATCGTCGGCGTTCAAATGTTCCTGACCGGCTTCCTCGCCGAGATCCTTACCCTGAATTCGGAAAAAACCAACCGGTACCTGGTTATCGAGAAACTCGGCTTCGACCGCTGATATATCCCAATGAAATTTTCCATCATCATCCCGGTTTTTAACCGACCAGAAGAGATTGATGAATTGCTCGATAGCCTGACAAAACAGACTTACAGGGAATTCGAAGTGCTTGTCATTGAAGACGGCTCAACAAACAGGTGCGAGGGGGTTGTTGAAAAGTATAAGGGAATGATGGAGATCCGGTACTTTGAAAAAGAAAATTCCGGACAGGGATTTACACGCAATTACGGTTACCAAAAAGCCACAGGGGATTATTACATAGTTTTTGATTCTGATTGTATCATTCCCCCCGAATATCTTTCAGTTGTAGAAAGTTTCCTGAAAATTAACCGGCTCGATGCCTATGGCGGCCCCGACAGGGCTCATGAGTCTTTTACCCACATCCAGAAGGCGATTAATTATGCCATGACCTCCTTATTCACGACGGGGGGAACAAGAGGCAGTAAGTTTCATATCGGCCAGTATCTTCCCCGCAGTTTTAATATGGGAATTTCTCCCGGGGTATTTAAAAATACCGGCGGATACATCATCACCCGAATGGCGGAAGATCTGGAGTTCAGCATCCGGATAAGAAAATCGGGATTTACAACGGGATTTATCGAGGAAGCATTTGTTTACCATAAACGGAGGACCTCATTATGGAAGTTTTTCGAACAAATCCATTTTTTCGGGCGCGGCAGGATCAACCTGACGAGGTTCTTCCCCGGGGAATTGAAACCGGTTCATTTTTTTCCATTATTATTCGACATCGGACTGGCAGTTTTGATTATCCTGCCATTTGTTAATTTGCCGTTATTTTATGCAGGTCTGACTGTCGTTGTCATCTATTTCCTGATTGTATGGGCGCACGCTCTGGCGAAATCCGGGAATATGATTGTGAGCTTGCTCTCCGTTATCGCCTCTCTGATCCTGTTGGCGGCTTATGGGACCGGGTTTGTAAGGGAAGGAATAAAAAAGATATTTTACAACAAGATTTTTTTATAAAAGAATTAATCCGAATATCCAGGGAATAATAACCGAGAAAATAAAAAGTAGGAGTAAATAAATTGGGATCCCCAGAATTACGGAAATCAAATATGCCTGAAGTGCCCTGATTTTTCCTGATAACAACTCGAACATCAGGATCATTATACAAGCCCCGATTGTACTAAGAAACAGAATTGCTCCAATGTTATTTAAAATATCATTCAGGCTTATACTGTATTTACCTTCATCAATATATAAGATGACCATTGCGGTAACAACACCCGGCGTAAAAAAGGCAACAATATAAAGTATAGAGGAGGATCGCAACGAGGTTAAATATTTCATCAGGATTTCCAATAACGATAATTTCGCCTTGCCCAAGCCAATCAAATTTACAAATAACAGCAGTACTGAAAATAAAAAGATTAAACAATACCGGAATTTTAAAACTTTTTAGGCTCCAGGAGCATCTTATGCTCAGAAATTGGTATTATGATCACCGAAACATTGCAGGAAATTGCCATGATGCATATTGACGGGCTGGTAATCAGGGCCCGAAACGGTGATCAGAAAGCCTTTGGGAAGATTATGGGGTTGTGGTTCAAAAGGATCTACAACTTTTCCAATAAATATTTCGGCGATCACGACCTGGCCATGGAAACGACCCAGAAAACTTTCATTGCAGTCTATCATAATATCAGAAAACTCCAGGATCCTGCCAAGTTCAAAACATGGATCTACAAAATCGCCTGGAATCAGTGTCATGAGGAAGAACGAAGGATCAATCGAAAAAACTGGTTCTCGCTCTTCACGAGCCCCGAAGCCCGCAATATGCCTGAATATTTCATGACCCCCGACAAGGAAATGCATGTTAAGGAAATCGGCGATTTAGTATCCGATATTTTGAAAACACTGCCCGAAGAACAAAAGACCATAATCATTCTGAAAGAATATGAGGGTTTGAAGTTCCGGGAAATAGCGGAGATGCTTGGCATTTCCGAAAATACGGCCAAATCAAGGATGTATTATGCCTTGAAAAGCCTGCGAAAATCTATTGAAGAAAACAACATCGATATCAACAGTTTATTATATGGAAAATAAGATCAATATCAGCGAACTGATTGATTACCTGTATGGCGATCTGACCCAGTTGGAAAAAGAAGCTTTCGAGGAGAAATTGCGCAGCAATCCTGATCTCCGGAAAGAATTTGAAGAGTTATCTGCGGCCAGGAAAGGCCTCTCGTCAATGGAAGACCGTGAAATCATGGACCCTTTTGTTTTCCAGGCGGGTTATAAAAATTCCCTGGTAAATAAAACCATTAACAGGCCGAGGTATATGGCAGCCAGGTATATGGTCGCCATCGCAGCTTCTCTTGCCATCTTCTTCCTGGCAGGGTACCTGACGAGGGCCACCATCAGCTTTGACGACGGATCAACCCGGTTCAGTTTCGGAAATTCACACAGTCCCGAAAAACCCCTGAGCAGGGAAGAAATAACAGGTTTGATCCGGAATGAAGTGGCCGGCAATAATCAGGCTCTTGCCGGTCAGCTTAAAGCTTCCGAGGCTTCTTTCCGCCAGGTTCTGAATGAACATGCCCGAATGCAGGAAGCGGAAATAAGGAAACTAATAACCTCGTATACGACTGCCAAAAATGAAGAAATCGATGTATTTCTTGCGCAACTGCAGAAAGATAACAGGAACCTGGTGAATGAATACATGGAACAGGCCTCAGCCAGGCAGCAAGCATACGTACAAAACCTGCTGGTCAGTTTCTCCGATTACCTTCAGCAACAGCGGAACCAGGACCTGCAGAGGATTCAAAGCAGCCTGGTCACACTTAAAGAGTCGCAGGACCAGCAGAAGCTTCGGACATCGGAAATTCTCACGAGCATTATCACTACAATGAATACCCAAAACAACTAAATACAATGAAAAAGATTATCGTAATCGGAATGTTAATCTCAGCCACCCAATCCTGGGCGCAGATCGACGAAAAGAGAATGGACAGAGACCTCGAAGTGGCAAAAAATATACTCGGAACCCTGATCGCCGACAACAATGACTTTATGATGTTTGGCAGGAATATCGAGACTTCCTATCTCCCGGGATATGGTGTAACCTT
>DATDPY010000332.1:0-5498 GCA_035292565.1 Cyclobacteriaceae bacterium
GGCCGATCCTGTCGAAAATCCTGCAGAACGGAAAATATCCGTTGCATAATACATTACAATATTTATCCCTGTTAACTGGTTTATCATCCCTACCAGGAATCCGATAAACACCAGCTTAATCAATGGAGGTTTAAAAAGATAAATGTTTTTTGAGAGCACCTCGGAATCGATCGACTGCCGGATTTCTTCAATGGTTTTATCGGCGTCTTCCGAACCCACGCTGGTTATGACTGTCCTTGCTTCTTCGAGCTTTCCGACCTTTACAAGCCATCTCGGGCTTCTGCCAACGAAGAAGAGCAGGATTAAAAAGGCCAGGGATGGAATGGCTCCGACAATGAACATCCACCGCCAGTTATTTTGACCCGTATCCAATAAAAGATAATCGGAAAAGAAAGCAACGAGGATTCCCAGGACGATGGCAAGCTGAAAGGTAATGGTAAGTCTGCCCCTGTAACCGGGAGGAGCGATTTCGGAAATATACATGGGTGATAATACGGAGGCCCCTCCAATGGCAATCCCGCCGAGGAACCTGAATAAAATGAACATGGTCAGGGACGCAGCCATACCAGTCCCGATGGAAGATACCAGGAAAAACAAGGCCATCACGCGCAGCATCATCAGCCTCCCGTATAGGTCAGCAGGCTTACCGATCAGGATTGCCCCTGCAATGCATCCAATTAATGCCGAGCTGACTGCCCAGCCTTTCAGGGTTTCGGACAGACCGAAATATTCGGTGAAAAAAGGAATTGCACCGTTGATGACAGCGGTATCAAAGCCGAAAAGTAATCCGCCGAGAGCTGCGACAAAGGTGTAAAGAAAAAGTTTTCTCTTCATATAAGACCGGGATTTTGAATCATCGTGTCTATCCTCCTGATCAGTTCCAACATTGCCCTGCCGTTGTGATAAGGGCATTTCCAGGGGTCGATCTTCCTGTCGTTGCGGTAATATGGAGATGGATCGTCTTCCGTCTCTTCCAGAAAAGGCTTCCCCAGCCTGTTTACCTTAGTAAACCATTCCCCTCGCCGATGATCGATTACATGGTTATCGATAAAATCCCAGCAGCGCTTTACGACAGACCAGTATTCTAAATTTCCCGTGAGTTGAAACGCATTCATGAAACCAACCAGGCTTTCGGCCTGAAGCCACCAGTGTTTATTCGTCCTCAGGTGGCTTCCGTACCGGGTAGATTCCAGGAATAAGCCTCCGTCTTTGTCCACTCCCTCTCTTTCAATTAAAGACGCCAGTTGTAATGATACTCTTTTAACCTTTTCAAGGATTTTTTGATTACCAAGGATTTCCGCGGCCTCGACCAGGAGCCAGGATGCTTCGATTTCATGCCCGAATGAACATGTTCCGCCCGACGCCCTGGATTCATTGAATTTTTCATCGAAGAATATACCGAGATGCCCGTCAGGCCGGACGATCTTCTCCAGGAAAAGCCTGATCATTGCTTCAAGCCTGTCTTTTAAATATTTATCGCTCCGGATTTTGCAAAGCTGCGCATACGCTTCCAGGATGTGAAGGTGAGTGTTCATGGATTTGGGTTCATTATTGTCAGCCATCCGGTTTTCCCCGTATATTTTCCAATCCCTGGTAAACGCTTCGAAATATCCCGGATTATTCTTATCCCTGGCAGTATTTTCCAGCAAATCAAAAAGCGAATGAATTGCACTTAGTAATCCGGCCGAAGGATTGAATTCATAATATTTACACAAGGCATAAATGACGAAAGCCTGGATATACGTATGCTTGATTTCCGATGAAATGGTATTATCCGGGTTGATTTCCATGTAATATCCTCCATATTGAGAATCGGAGAATCCCTTTTGCAGAGCCTCAAACGATTTCCCCGCCATATCGGCATAACCCGGATCTTTATAAAAAATCGATGCAGCTGAAAAGGTCCAAAGGATCCGGGACTGAAGTACGCAGGAAATTCCCGCGCCTTCCACCGGTCTGCCGTCGAGGTCGACAGCACCATAAAACCGGCGGCCTGTTTGGTCATAACAGCGGTCAAGCCAATAACGCAATATATTCCCCTGCAGTTCGGTCTCAAAAATTAACCTGTATTTCCCGAATTCTTCCCTGATACGTTCCACGAGGATATTCAAAAGTTTAAAAAACAGTATTTAAAAATCATGCTGGAAAAATTATGTATCTGCGATCAGATCCAAGTTAGTTCTAAATTACCAGCTTCTCCGGAAACAACCAGGTTTAACGAAATTTCATTCTATTGAAAATTCTCCATGTCCGTCCGATGAGTACATCGTTCTTGTTGGATTCAATAAAATTTTTCGCAAATTCAAAGGTTATTCACCGATCAATTTTCCCCGTAAAACATTAATCTGTATGGATAATTCATTTAAAACATCGATCTGGAACCAATTCGGGGCTTCGATTGATATGATAGAAAACGCGATCAAGACCTGTCCCGATAAACTCTGGGATGACCGCAGCCAAAACCCTGAATACTGGTACCTCGTTTATCATACGCTGTTCTGGCTTGACTTGTATCTTTCCGGTAGCGTTGAAGGTTTTGTTCCGCCGTCTCCGTTTACGCTTGAAGAACTTGACCCTGCAGGGATATTACCTGAAAAACCTTATTCAAAACAGACACTCAGGAATTACCTGGACCATTGTCGTGAGAAATGCCTCTCCACCATACTTACTCTCAATAATGATATGGCCGGCAGACCATGCAGGCTCCGCTGGGGAGTGGTCAGCTTCACAGAATTAATTTTATATAATATGCGTCATGTTCAGCACCATGCCGGCCAGCTGAACCTGATCCTCCGCCAGAAAATTAATGATGCTCCCCGATGGGTGGCTATATCGGGGACAAAATTGCCAGTTAATTAGCTTCCCGAGCCGTTTCCCATTTCAATTCTTATCCAATCCTGAGCATAAGGAAATCATGGTCTGAATTAATTTCATACTTATTAAGTATGATTTAAAATATTTTTTATTTTCATCGAAGGGATTTTTATTCCAGGATTATGTGTAATATTAATAATTATTATAGGAATGGATGTTTTTGGCTTCATTTCATCACAAGTTACATGGAAACAATATCATACTTGTTTGGTATGTTATTAAAAATATTCAATCTAAATAAATAAAAAATGAACTCCGGACTGATCCTCTCCGACCTTATCAGGAAAGAAGCCAGGAAGGATATTCTTGAGCTTGAACTGAAGATCAGCAAATACCGCAGCAACGAGATGCCTGAAGACAAATTCAAGCATTTCCGCCTGACCAGGGGAGTGTATGGGCAACGCCAGCTGGGTGTTCAGATGGTCCGTATTAAAATTCCGCATGGACGCCTTACCTCTGCTCAGCTTCATAGAGTTGCCGATGTGTCCCGGAAATATGCTACGGGAAACTTGCACCTGACCACCCGCCAGGATATTCAGCTTCATTTCGTAAAACTGGAGAACAGCCCTGCGCTTTGGGCTGAACTGGAAGAAGAAAATATCACCCTCAGGGAAGCATGTGGTAATACGGTGCGGAATGTTACCGGTTCACCGGTGGCAGGCATCGATCCTCACGAGCCTTTCGATATCACACCCTATGCAGATGCTTTTACCAATTACTTCCTTCGCAACCCGGTTTGCCAGGACATGGGCCGGAAATTCAAGGTTGCCTTCTCTTCCAACGAGCAGGACTCCGCGTTTACTTACATTCATGATATTGGCTTTATTCCCAGGATAAAGACTGTCGATGGGGCGGACACCCGGGGATTCAAGGTGCTGCTTGGCGGCGGATTGGGCGCCCAGGCCATAATGGCACAGGTTGTATATGAATTCCTGCCCGCGGATGAATACATCCCATTTGCCGAAGCTGTCATCCGGGTCTTTGACCGCTACGGGGAACGTACGAACCGCAGCAAAGCGAGAATGAAATTCCTGGTCCAGAAACTTGGCCTCACTGAATTCATGAAGCTTGTTGAAATTGAAAAGACTGCCCTCAAGCATAAAAAATTCAGGATCGAAATTCCCGAACTGACTCATGTAAAATTGCCGAATACTGTTTCATCCTCCGTAGATCCTGTCAATCCGGAGAAATTTAATGCGTGGAAACGTACCAACATTTTCGGACAAAAGCAGAAAGGTTTCTATGGAGTTTTTTTACGGGTCCAGACCGGAGATATCAACCATGAAAATGCCCATAAGCTGGCAGATATTATCCTGAAATATGCCGCCGATGATATTCGTATCACGATTAACCAGGGCATGCTCCTGAGGTATATCCGCGAGGACCTTCTTGTGACCGTCTTCAATGAACTCGATGCGATCAACCTGGCGGAACCTGGTTTTAATTCAACGCATGACGTCACCACCTGCCCGGGGACTGATACCTGTAATCTCGGGGTAACCAACAGCATGGAGCTGGCGAGGGTCCTCGAAAAGGTGCTGAAGGAAGAATTCGACGATCTGATTTATGATAATGACATTCACATCAAGATCAGCGGATGCATGAATTCCTGCGGACAGCATATGGCTGCGCAGATCGGGTTCCACGGGAGTTCCATAAAAAAAGGCGAACTGGTAGCCCCTGCCATGCAAGTCGTGTTGGGGGGCGGCGTTGATCCGGATGGAACCGGATATATTGCCGATAAGATTGTGAAAATCCCCACCCGCAGAATCCCGGAAGTTCTGCGCCTGGTTCTTAACGATTTCAACCTTAATAAAACAGGTGACGAGTACTTCAATGCCTACTACAGACGAGTTGGTAAAATGCACTTTTACCATCTGCTGAAGCCGCTTGCAGAAGTTGAATATACCTCGCAGGATTTTATTGACTGGGGCCATGAACAGATCTATGTACAGGAAATCGGGGTCGGCGAATGCGCCAGCCTGATTCTGGATGTGGTCGGTACCATCATCGGCGAAGCGGTTGAGAAACTGGACCTGGCAAAAGAAGGATTGGCGGAAAAAATTTATGCCGATTCCATTTATAACAGTTATAATGCATTTGTCATTGGGGCAAAAGCCGTTTTATTAAGCCAGGAAATACAATGCAATACCCAGGCCGGGATTATCCGGGATTTTAACGAAAAACTGGTTAAAGGTGGGCTCTTTCCGCTGGGACAGGATTTTGAAGAAACCGTCCTGGAAATCAACAAGAATGTGCCATCGTCGGGATTCGCCGAAGAATATTTAAAGAAGGCAGATCATTTCCTCGGCCTTGTCAGGGAGTACCGCGAAAATCAGCTTAAGCGCGATAAAGATCAGGAAACGAAAACCGTGGTTGCCAATTATTATAAAGCATGAAAAAGCTTCCCATGCTATCGATCGTCGGAGCAGGCCCGGGCGACCCTGACCTGATCAGCCTTAAGGCAATAAAAACCCTCCGGAAGGCCGACGTGGTATTATACGACGCCCTGGTGAATCCGGCCCTTTTAAAACATGCTCCGAATGCAATAAAGATCTATGCCGGGAAAAGATCGGGACGACACGGAAAATCGCAGGAAGAAATCAACCGAATGATCGTGAACT
>DATDPY010000333.1:0-7476 GCA_035292565.1 Cyclobacteriaceae bacterium
GGCAACACACATTAAATTGGGCGTATTAGCTATCAGGCAACCCGGCCTATTTTTACACGATGTGAACGTTTACTGGGAAACATTCCTGACCCAGATTTCCAATGCTATTGAACGGGAATTCCTGGATGAGCTTGCCAGGAAAGCAAGGTTCCTGGATGAGTCGGAGAGATTATATAAAACACTTTTTAATTCAATATCCCACGAACTGAGAATCCCTGTTGCAACGATAATCGGAGCTTCCGATTCATTATTAATGACCAAACATAACAAAGAAACCAGCGACGACCTGACCCATGAAATTGTAAAAGCATCAGTCAGGCTGAACCGGTTGATCGAAAATTTACTCAACATGTCACGGATTGAAAGCGGGCATATTTCGCCCCATCTCGATTGGTGTGATATACGCGACCTGATTAATACGGTCATCGAAAGTTTAAAAGAAGAACTGAGGCCGTTTAATTTACAGGTAGAAATCCCGGATGATATGCCATTGGTCAAACTCGACTTTGGGCTTATAGAGCAGGTATTGTACAATCTTGCTTATAATGCAAGTTCATATGCCCCGCCATCTTCTGAAATCAAGGTTAAAGCATTTTATCAAAGCGGGAATTTTTGCCTGATTGTTAAGGACCGTGGCCCCGGTTTGCGGGATGAAAACTTATCGAAGATATTTCAAAAGTTCTTTAAAGGGAGTGAAACCAAAACGGGCGGGATCGGACTTGGCCTGTCAATTGTCAAGGGGTTTGTTGAAGCCCATAAGGGACAGATCATTGCTGAAAACAGGAAAAATGGAGGAACGCAGTTTATCATAAGAATTCCTTCTGAGATCCCGGATCTGAATATCCCTAACAACGGTGAAGATAATACATGACAAATATCGAAACCATACTGATCATAGATGACGAAGCCCCAATACGCCGGTTACTCAGAATTACTCTTGAGGCAAGCAATTATCATATGCTGGAAGCGGAAACCGGAAGAGAAGGATTGATTACTGCTGCTACCCGGCATCCTTCTTTGATTATTCTCGACCTCGGGCTGCCGGATTGCGAGGGATTTGATATACTCAGCAAATTGCGCGAATGGTATCATAAACCCATTTTGATCCTGTCAGTCCGTAATGCCGAGGAAGATATAATCAAGGCATTGGACTTTGGCGCAAATGATTATCTGGTTAAACCTTTCAGGACAGGCGAGCTCCTGGCAAGAATCCGCGCTGCTTTAAGGCTTAATGATAACAATCTGGAAAATCCTGTAATGCATTACGGTTCCCTGACTGTTGATCTTCTAAATCATTCGGTGAAAAAAAATAACGAACAAGTAAAACTCACTTCAACGGAATTTTCATTGCTGGTTTTACTTTCCAGGAATGCCGGCAGGGTGTTAACGCATCAGTATCTGTTAAAGGAGATTTGGGGGCAGGGCTATGTTGATCAAACCCAATATCTGCGTGTTTTCATTGCCCAGTTGAGGAAAAAAATTGAGGACGATCCGGCAAAACCCAAATTGCTGGTTACCGAATCCGGAATCGGATACAGATTTGCCGGACAAACGGCCTGATTTCCATGAATTAGGTAATATTAATTATTCATTCGATATAAATAACTCAGCATAGCAGATTACGTATATATAATTAATATACGAATTTTGTAATTATATATTAATTTCGTAAATTAGTATAAAAAACGTACAAGATTGTCCAAGGTAACGGAAATATCAATAAGCAGGAAGTACGAGGTTTTAATGAAAACCGCCCGGGGGCTGTTTTGGAAACATGGTTTCAGACGGGTTACTGTTGAGGAGATCTGCCAGAGAGCCGGTATCAGCAAAATGACATTTTATAAATATTTCAGCGATAAGCTGGAAATGGCCAAAGCGATCTTTGATCAGGTTATTCAGGAAGGCTTGTTAAAATTTAAGGAAATCCTGACATCCGACATTCCTCCATCGGAGAAGATTAAAAAAATTATATTGCTCAAGCTTGAGGGGACCAACGATATCAGCAAGGAATTCATGGAGGATTTTTACACAGATTCCGATTCTGAGCTAGCCAGGTTCGTAAGTACAAAAACCCTTGAAGCCTGGAATGTCGTCATGGCTGATATCAGGCTGGCCCAGGAAAAAGGCATATTCCGGAAGGATATCAAACCGGAATTCATGTTTTATTTTCTGAATAATCTGAAGCCCTTATATACGGATGAAAACCTACTGAAATTATATTCAAGTCCGCAGGAATTGGTGATGGAGATGGTGAATTTTTGTATGTACGGTATTTCGCCCGTCAAAGATTAATATGAAAGCATATCAGCTTTATGCGGCTATATCATTTTCGCTTCTTATTCCATTGAAATCTTTTACTCAGGATTCAATCAGGTTTGACGGTCAGCTTTCTTCGTGGGTGCATTTCAATCCGTCTAACGATCTTCCTGTCTGGCTCGGCGGCCGTTACCTTCCCGCATTGAATTACGGGATCAATCTTCAACATGACAAACTCATCGATTTCGAAGCTTCGGCAAATATGAACGGCAGCTTCGGTGTCAATCCTTTTGATTCCAGCTATGTCAGGGGTGCCATTAAACCATACCGCCTGTGGGCACGTTACTCGGCCAGGCAGATCGAGATAAGAGCTGGATTGCAAAAGATCAATTTTGGATCAGCGGCCATCCTCCGCCCACTCATGTGGTTCGACCAGGTCGACCCGCGCGATCCACTCATGTTTACCGATGGTGTGTGGGGGATACTTGGCCGTTATTACCTTCTTAATAATGCCAATATCTGGCTCTGGGGATTGTATGGGAATCAATATCGTAAAGGCTGGGAAGCATTCGGTTCGAATAAATTCGTGCCGGAATTCGGCGGAAGGATTCAACTGCCTGTTCCCCGGGGTGAAGCCGGTTTTTCTTACCATCACCGGAATGCCGATTGCATTATTATGTCGGATACTCTTGGCAACAATGTTCCTGAAAACCGATATGGTTTCGATGCGAAATTCGACGCGGTTGTCGGATTCTGGGTGGAAGCTTCGTGGTCCGATTATAGCAAAAACATCGGCATATATTCCAGCCAGGAAATTATCAACCTTGGAGCTGACTATACTTTCGGGATCGGCAATGGCCTTGCGGTGACTTATGAACAACTGATTGCAGCATATGACCGTAATCCTTTTGAGTTTGAAAATTCGCTGACTTTTTCATTATTGCACTTTTCATATCCTGTAGGCATGTTCGATAATCTGAGCTTTATTGCTTACTACGACTGGACCAATAACAAATCCTATAATTTTCTGAACTGGCAACGGCAGTTTAATAAATTTTCAATGTACCTGATGGGATATATTAATCCCAAAGAATACAATATTCCCACGCAGGGATCTGATGAAATATTATTTGCAGGAAGCGGAGTTCAGTTGATGTTTGTATTTAATCATTAATAAAAATGGAAAACAATTCAATTATCAGGACCGAAAAACTTACCAAACGGTTCCCGATGGGAAAAGGCGAGTTCTTTGCCCTCAAAGGCATCGATCTAAAACTCGGGGTTGGGGAATTTGCAGGTTTAATCGGCCCGAGCGGCTCAGGGAAAACTACCCTTTTAAATATTGTGGGATCCCTCGATACTCCATCGGGAGGGGAAGCAATCGTGCTGGATCAATCGATCGGGAAATTATCGGCAAGGGAAGCTGCCCGACTCCGTAAGGAAAAGCTCGGCTTCATTTTCCAGAGTTATAACCTGCTGGCAGTTCACACGGTATTCGAAAATGTCGAATTCCCGTTGCTGTTGCTCAACTATTCCGATTCTGAACGGAAAAAAATGGTCATGGATGCCCTGGCTTGGGTAGGACTTACCGATAAAATAAAACAAAAACCCCCACAGCTATCCGGAGGCGAATGCCAACGTGTGGCCATAGCGCGTGCCATGGTCAAAAAACCATCCCTCGTACTTGCCGATGAACCCACCGCAAACCTGGATGCCGATAATTCTCATAACATTCTGAAAACCATGGTTCAACTCAATAAGGATTTGAAAACAACCTTCCTTTTTGCCACGCATGACGAAAAGGTAATTGCCTATCTGAGAAGAAGGATATACCTGAAAGACGGACTGATTGACAAGGATGAGTCATTGAACAATGAAATATCAAACAAATGAAACTGGCATTAAAACTTGCTTACCGTAATCTCATTGGGGCGGGTTTACGAACCTGGCTCAATGTGATCGTGCTTTCTTTTTCATTCGTGTATATCATATTCGGGAAAGGTTTGCTCATGGGATGGGACCAACAGGCTAAAACAGATATGAAAAACTGGGAGATAGCGGGAGGGCAGTACTGGCACGACGCGTATGATCCGTTCGATCAATTTACGCTGAATGATTCCCATGCCTCCATTCCTGATGAACTCAAGAATGAGGTTGAACAAGGAGATGCCGTACCCGTACTGATTGCCCAGGGAACCATCTATCCTGAGGGGCGTATGCAATCCATCCTGATCAAGGGGATAGACCCGAAACAAGATTTGTTTGTATTGCCGGCGAGTAAGCTTGATACCTCGGTTAGCGCCATTCCCGCGATCATCGGGACCAACATGGCTAAAAGCAACCGGCTGAATACAGGTGATTATGTGACAATCAGGTGGCGCGATTCAAAAGGCACTTTCGATGCGGCTGAAATTTTAATTACCGGCATTTTCAAAACCAATGTTCCGACCGTGGATGTTTCGCAGGTGTGGATACCGCTCGAAAAACTGCAAGCCATGTTACTGCTTCCCGGCGAGGCAACCGTTATTACCTTCAGGGATCCGGATAAAATCCGCGCCGATATAAGGCGTTGGGAGTTGAAATCATATAAATCGCTGGTATCCGATATTGAAGAAATGATAAAAACCAAATCGATCGGGCAATATGTATTTTATACGATTCTGATGCTCCTGGCCATGCTGGCTATTTTTGATACCCAGGTTTTATCTATTTTCCGAAGACAGAAAGAGATCGGGACGTATATAGCGCTCGGTTATACCCGGGGAGAAGTGGTGGGCCTGTTCACGGTGGAAGGCGCCATGCACGCCATTTTGGCTGCACTGGTGGCGGCCGTTTACGGAATGCCAATCTTTATCTGGCAGTCGAAAGTCGGTATATCTTTTGGTGTTGATTATGCCGGTGAATATGGAATAACCATCGCCGATACCATGTACCCGGTCTACAGTGCAAGCCTCGTGATAACGACAACGTTTATCGTATGCATGACGACTGCGGTGGTGAGTTACCTGCCTTCGAGAAAGATTGCAAAAATGAATCCAACAGAAGCTTTAAGAGGAAAATTACAATGATAAGATTTTTATTAAAAGGCCTGATCCGCGACAAAAGCAGAAGCAGGCTCCCCGTGATCGTGGTAGCCATCGGGGTAATGCTTTCGGTTTTTCTGCATGCCTACATTACGGGTATTATGAGTGATGGAGTAGAGCAATCCGCGAAATTTAGCGGCGGACATGTCAAAGTAATGTCCAAAGCGTATGCTGAAAATTCCAGCCAGCTGCCAAACGATCTTGCTATAATGGATGCAGGAAATATGATAGGAAAACTTGAAAGTGTTTTCCCTGAAATGGACTGGTCGCCCAGGATCAAATTCGGCGGGTTGATCGACGTTCCCGGCGAAGATGGCGAAACCAGGAGTCAGGGTCCGGCAATGGGAATGGGAATCGATCTTTTGTCGGCAAACACACGAGATATTGAAAGGCTCAATCTCAGGGGCTCATTGGCAAGGGGCCGAATGCCGGCAGAAGCGGGTGAAGCGTTGCTCAGCGAAAATTTTTCTCAAAAGCTTGGGGTAAACCCGGGGGAGGAGGTTACCCTCATCGGTTCTACGATGAATGGCGGCATGGCCATTTATAATTTTATGGTGGCGGGAACCGTGCGGTTTGGTTCAACAGGCATGGATCGCGGAACCCTCGTAGCCGATATCACGGATGTTCAGTTGGCTCTCGATATGGAAGATGCGGTGGGAGAGATCCTGGGATTCTTCCCCGAAGGTTACTATGATGACGTTCTTGCACTCCCGGTAACTGAATCGTTCAAGCTGAATTTTCCCGATACCGGCGACGAGTATACGCCGGTAATGCATACTCTTCGCGACCAGGAAAGCATGTCGATGTATATCGATCTGTCGAAAAGCATGGGTGCGCTTGTCACAGTATTTTTTATGATCGCTATGTCGCTGGTTCTGTGGAATGCAGGTCTGCTCGGCGGGCTGCGTCGTTACGGGGAAATTGGGGTACGACTGGCCATCGGCGAGGAAAAAGGGCATGTTTATAAAACTCTGATCTGTGAATCCGTTATGATCGGAATTGCAGGGACACTTGTTGGAACGGTCGTAGGACTGTTTTTTGCCTGGTTGATGCAGGAATATGGACTGGATATTGGGGAATTCACTAAAAACGCTTCCGCATCGGTAATGTTCCCCAACGTAGTGCATGCCCGCATTACAGCAGCGGACTATTATATCGGATTCATCCCAGGGGTAATTTCCACTGTAGTCGGAACCATGTTGTCAGGGGTCGGTATCTATAAACGTAAAACAGCGCAGTTGTTTAAAGAACTCGAGGCATGAAATAGTGGCCTCATATTTGATTTAAGAATGATATTAAAGAATAATATATGAAGAACTTAATTCTGACACTGATTCTAAGCGCTGCATCACTTATCGTTCTTGCTCAGCCGGATGCAGACGAAATCCTGGAAAGGGTCGATCAAAATATGTCATCCGAAAACCGGGTATTTGAATCTACAATGACCATCCACGGACAACGCGCCAGCAGGACGATTACATCAAAGTCCTGGTCTGTGGGGGATGATAAATCCTTCACCGAATATCTTTCACCGGCCCGTGAGCAAGGCACCAAGATGCTGAAACTCGAAAACCAGCTCTGGATCTATTCTCCTTCCACCGACCGCACCATCCAGATCTCCGGTCATATGCTCCGTCAATCCGTGATGGGTTCGGATTTGTCCTATGAAGACATGATGGACGACCGAAAGCTAACGGATTTGTATTTTGCAAAGGTGACCGGAAACGAAAATATTGGAGACAGGAATACCTGGATTCTTGAACTGACTGCGAAAGTTGAAGATGTTGCCTATGCAAAAAGAAAGGTCTGGATCGATACTGAACGATATGTTCCATTGAAGGAAGAACTTTATGCTAAGAGTGGCCAGTTGCTCAAGCTTACCGAACTCAAAGAGGTAAAACAGATTCAGGGCCGGTGGTTCCCCACTGCGATCCTATTCAAAGACATGCTGAAGCAGGGCGGCGGCACGGAATTCAATATGACCAATGTGAAATTCAACCAGGAAATTCCGGAATATATTTTTTCAAAAGCTGCATTGAAACAGTAAAAAGACTGCAACCCGGTGATCGTTGACTGATTTTTCTTAGAATACCCCGTCGGACGGCTATAGCCGTCCGACGGGGTATTCAATTATGGT
>DATDPY010000334.1:0-2901 GCA_035292565.1 Cyclobacteriaceae bacterium
AACAACCTCGAGAGCAAACTTTGATAACCTGGCCTCTATATACCTGGGTGCCGCAGCCCCGTCGCCTGTCCTGATATCTCCCCAATTACCCTGGGTTTCAAGAATTAATTCCTTCTGACCCAATCCGACGATGGCTTCTGAAATCGATGCATCGCCGTGAGGGTGATACTGCATGGTGTTTCCGATAATGTTGGCGACCTTATTGAACCTCCCGTCATCCACCTCCTTCATGGCGTGAAGGATCCTTCGCTGAACAGGCTTCAGGCCGTCTTCAATGGCAGGTACTGCACGTTCCAGGATAACGTAAGAAGCATAATCCAGGAACCAGTTTTCGTATAAGCCTGATACCGATAAAGTGTTATGGCCCTTATCCTCCTTTTCCGCCTTCCCGATACTTTTGATTTTTTTATTTTTCGCCATCTTCAGTCAACGACAACTTCCTCATATATGATGTCCTTTTCGATCCGTAAGTGATCGATAATAAAGCTTTGCCTTTCCGGTGTGTTCTTTCCCATATAGAACGACAGGATATTTTTAATGGTTGAATCGCTGTGGAGGATGACCGGCTCAAGCCGGATATCTTCCCCAATAAACCGGCTGAATTCTTCCGGGGATATCTCGCCAAGTCCCTTAAAGCGGGTAATCTCTGGCCTTCCTCCAAGTTTCCCTACGGCGGCTTGCTTTTCCTCCTCTGAATAACAATAAAAAGTTTCCTTTTTATTCCTGACCCTAAATAATGGGGTCTCGAGGATAAAAAGATGCCCATTCCGTACAAGGTCAGGAAAATACTGGAGGAAAAAGGTTAGCAGAAGCATCCGGATATGCATGCCGTCGACGTCAGCATCGGTTGAAATAATGATCTTCCGGTACCTGAGGCCGTCAAGCCCGTCCTCAATATTCAATGCATGCTGAAGCAGGTTGAATTCCTCATTCTCGTATACCACCTTTTTAGTAAGCCCGTAGCAATTCAATGGTTTTCCCCTGAGGCTGAATACAGCCTGCGTCTGAACATTTCTCGATTTTGTGATGGACCCGCTTGCAGAATCACCTTCCGTAATGAAGATAACGGAATCATCCCGAAGTTCATGGTCGAGGTCATCATAATGTACGCGGCAATCCCGGAGTTTCCGGTTATGAAGATTGGCTTTCTTGGCCCTCTCGCTCGCAAGTTTCTTGATGCCTGCAATGTCCTTCCTTTCCCGCTCTGATTGAAGGATTCTTTTCAGCAGGGCGTCGGCTATATCCGAATGCCTGTGAAGGTAATCGTCGAGCTCTTTTTTTATGAAATCATTAATATATCCCCTGAGTGAAATCCCGTCAGGGCTCATATTTTGGGAGCCAAGTTTTGTTTTTGTCTGCGATTCGAAAACAGGTTCGATGATGCGTACCGATATTGCCGCAACGATACTGGCCCGGATGTCGGAGGAGTCGAAGTCTTTTTTATAAAATTCCTTGATGGTTTTGGCCACGGCTTCCCGGAAAGCGGCAAGATGAGTCCCTCCCTGGGTTGTGAACTGGCCATTGACGAATGAATAATATTCTTCACCATAATTGTTATTATGGGTCAGGGCTACTTCGATATCATCGCCTTTCAAATGGATGATGGGGTACCATATGCTTTCCTGGTCAGTGTTATGTTTTAAAAGGTCAAGAAGCCCGAAATCGGAGTGAAACTTTTTACCATTCAGGTTAATGGTGAGTCCGGCGTTCAGGTAAGCATAATTCCACATCTGGGTAGAAAGAAATTCAGGAATAAACCGGAAATGTTTAAAAACATCCGGGTCGGGCTCGAAGACCACCAGGGTTCCGTTACGCTGGCTGCTTGGTTTTTCCCTGGCCTCCTTTTTCAGTTTTCCCCGTTCAAATTCGGCATAAGAGGATTTTCCTTCCCGAAATGATTGAACATAAAAATATTTTGAAAGTGCATTCACAGCTTTGGTTCCGATCCCGTTAAGCCC
Organism: Cyclobacteriaceae bacterium; assembly: GCA_035292565.1. GTDB lineage: Bacteria > Bacteroidota > Bacteroidia > Cytophagales > Cyclobacteriaceae > DATDPY01. Next base: position 1,959 of record DATDPY010000334.1, read on the forward strand.
CACCGATTTCTGGAAAGCCTGGGTATCGTATTTGCCGCCGGTATTTATTTTTGCCACGCAGTCAATCACCTTCCCTAAAGGAATCCCCCTGCCATAGTCCCTGACCTCCACCTTCTGTTCACCGACCTTTACTTCAATATTCTTCCCGTATCCCATCACATGCTCGTCGATGCAATTGTCAATTACCTCCTTGATCAGCACATAAATCCCGTCGTCCTGGGAAGAGCCGTCGCCCAGCTTGCCAATATACATGCCAGGCCTTAGCCGGATATGCTCTTTCCAGTCGAGTGATTTTATTGTACTTTCATCGTACTTGAATATGTTATTGCTTGCCGCCATATCCTCTTTATAAACGAATTACCTGTGAAATATACACTGCGGATATTACTAAAAAAAATAGAATTAATACTATCATTTTTAGTAAAGGTTAATAAAATTGATATTAATACATTGATTTATAAGTATATATATAAATTATTGTAAAGAGATAATTGAAGTTTAATGCTAATGAGGAAATCACAAAATCCTCTTTCTGAGGTTCCTTATATTGATTAAATACAAAACCGGAAAGGCCAGTAATGCAATCACCATCGGCACGACGCCAAGAGTCGGCAATAAAGCAATCGATCCGAACTTATAATCCCAGGCATTGTTGGCCAACGCGGTAAATATGAGAAAAACGCTGATAAAAATATTGATCGACAGAATCAGGAAATTCCACCAGGAAGACAGGATCTCCAACGCTCCTTGATCATTCCCAGATATGGGAGTCATTCTGCTTTTTTTCAGGTAATGGACTCGGAAGATATGGAAAAGTATATTGACAATTATCCCGCCGGCAAAGAACAGATAAAAAAAGAGGTCCCGGCTGATCGAGTAGATTGAATTTCCGGCATCGTCAAACAGGACCCCCGGCTTTTCGCCGAGAAATGCATACACAATC
>DATDPY010000335.1:0-7090 GCA_035292565.1 Cyclobacteriaceae bacterium
CAGACTGGCCGCCGAAAAATCGAATTGGGGGAATGCGGAAAGCGGGGTCCACCAGGGATTCAGTGCATATTATTCACACAATACCTATGTTGCCGAGGTAGCCGATGTGATACCCATGAAGGATAAGCTCAAGATCAGGAAATTCACCTGCGCCATCGATTGCGGAATTGTAGTGAACCCGGTAGGTGCCATCAACCAGGCCCAGGGAGGCATCATCGACGGGATCGGACATGCCTTGTTCGGGAATCTCACCTTTAATAACGGGGAGCCTCAGATGAACAATTTCGATAAGTACAGGCTGATCAGGATCAGCGAGGCGCCTGATGATGTTGAAATTCACTTCGTTCAAAGTTATAACGATCCTACAGGATTGGGAGAACCGACGCTTCCACCTGCAGCAGGGGCCCTGGCCAACGCTCTCTTTGCGGCGACCGGGAATCGTTTCTACAAGCAGCCGTTTATACAGGAAATGGCCAACTTATCGCAGACCCTATAAGAACAGATCAACATTGTTCGCAGATTGAAATGCATAATCCTCCCGAGGTCGGGAGGATTTTTTTTACTCTACGCCTCATAATCTCTTTTTTATAATGAAAACCCCTTTCTGATATTTAATGACTATTAAGACACGCCGGATTGCATAGCCATTTTAGTCCATTGACTCCAGGATCAGCGATTGTCAGCATAAATCCCGGCCCTGTATTTTAGTAGATTACGGACAAGTTACTTTCATTCATCGGAAAAGTTCAAAAAACGTGATTTTTAAAGCTTTTAATGGTTTTAAAAAGTGATCCATCGCTTACAAATTCATTGAATAATACCTAATTTTGTGCTCCGAAATTCGGAGGCACTGTCCGATGGTGTAACGGTAGCACAGAAGATTTTGGTTCTTTTAGCCCAGGTTCGAATCCTGGTCGGACAACTGTAAATTGCTTTTTAAAGCCCATGGCTCCTGTCAAAATATTTTCCGGAACAAGTTCTCGTTACCTGGCGGAGAAAATCGCCCAGCAATTCGGGAAACCGTTAGGGACGGTGACTATCCAGCGCTTCAGCGACGGGGAAATACAACCCATCTTCACGGAATCGGTCAGGGGATGCGATGTATTCATCATCCAGTCGACGAACGCGCCGGCAGATAATTTGATGGAATTATTGCTATTGGTGGATGCAGCCAGGAGGGCCAGCGCCAAATATGTTACCGTTGTTACTCCTTACTTTGGCTATGCCCGCCAGGACAGGAAGGACAGACCCAGGGTAGCCATTGGGGCTAAGCTGGTTGCCAACCTGATCACTGCGGCAGGTGCGAACCGCCTCATGACTTGCGACCTTCACGCCGGACAGATCCAGGGTTTCTTCGATATCCCCGTGGATCACCTCGATGGATCGTATATTTTCATTCCTTACCTGAAGACGCTGAAACTAAAGGACCTGGTTTTCGCATCTCCGGACGTGGGCGGCACGGGAAGGGCGCGGAGTTTTGCAAAGCATTTTACCGTCGACATGGTCATTTGCGATAAATACAGGAAACGCGCCAATGAGGTTGCATCCATGCAGGTGATTGGGAATGTTGAAGGAAAAGACGTTGTGATCGTCGACGATATGATCGATACCGGGGGAACCCTGGCCACGGCCGCGAATATTATCAAAGAAAAGGGCGCCAAATCGGTGAGAGCAATATGCACACATCCGTTATTGTCGGGAAGCGCATATGAGACCATCGAGAATTCAGCCCTCGAAGAGCTGGTAGTATCGGATACCATTCCGGCAAAAAAGGAATCGCCGAAAATCAAGGTACTGTCGGTATCCGATCTTTTTGCCAAAGGGATCAGGAAAACGCATAACCATGAATCAATTAGTTCATTATTCATACACTAAATATCATTAAGATGAGAACAATAGAAATTGTAGGGTACAGGAGAACCAACAGCAGCAAAGCTGATTTAAAGAAACTGCGGGAGGAAGGTTATGTACCCTGCGTGCTCTATGGAGGAAAGGAGCATGTCGACTTCTATGCCCCGGCTATTTTGTTCAGAGAGCTGATTTATACTCCTGATGCAGCTTTCGTCAAATTGAATATCGAAGGCCAGGAATACGATTGTATAATAAAGGATTCGCAATTTCATCCGGTGAGCGAAAACCTCCTTCATGCCGATTTTCTGATGCTGGAGGAAGGCAAACCGATTAAAATGGATATCCCCGTGCGGTTTCACGGGAGCGCACCCGGCATGCTGAAAGGAGGCAGGCTGATGATAAAATTGCGATATCTTATTATAAAAGCTTTGTCGAAGTACATGCCAGAATTCATCGATATCGATATTAGCCATCTTGAGCTGGGTAAATCCGTAAAAGTAAGTGAAATCAAAACCGATAATTTTGAGATTCTGAATCCACCACAGGTTTCAATCGCCTCCGTTTCGATTCCGCGACAGGCCAGGATTGAGGAAGAAGAAGCCGCCGCTGCTGCTGCTGCTGCTGCTGCTGCCGCTGCCGAAGCCGGGGAAGCTGCCGCTGGAGCAGAAGGCGCTGAAGGTACGGAAGCCGCTGCTGCCGGAGGTAAGGAAAAAGCCAAAGGTGGAGCCAAGGAGGAAAAAACCAAGGAAGGTGGTAAAGAAAAAGGAAAGGGTAAGGAATAAACTGGTCAATTTATTAACATTAAAATCCTGCCATAGCCGGCAGGATTTTTTTATGCCTTTATGAACTATCTGATTGCAGGATTGGGGAATGTTGGACCTGAGTATGAGCTCAGCAGGCATAATGCCGGGTTCCTGGCACTTGACAGGCTGGCGGAAAGGAATAATATACTCTTCCGGGTAGCCAGGTTGGCCAGTATCGCGGAATATAAATACAGACGGAATAATATTTACCTGGTAAAACCGTCGACGTATATGAATTCCAGCGGTAAGGCTGTCAATTATTGGATTCAGTATCATAAAATTCGCATGGAGAACAGTCTGATTGTTGTGGATGACATTGCCCTTGATTTCGGAGTTCTACGCATCAGGGCAAAGGGTTCATCTGCCGGCCACAATGGCCTTGCCAGCGTTGAACAATTCCTGGGCACACAACTTTATCCGAGGCTGCGAATCGGGATCGGTAATCAATTTCAGAAAGGGGCCCAAATCGATTATGTTCTGGACAGGTTTAATACTGACGAAATATCCAGGCTCCATGAATTCCTTGATAATGCCTGTGATATCATTCATTCCTTCATGGTCAACGGGATAGATAAAACCATGACAGAATTTAATAAAAGGCAGAGTAAATGACAGGGTGTAAGCAAGATAAAGAAAAATAAAAAAGCCATTCCGGATCGATCGAAATGGCTTTTCTGCGGATATTAAAATTTGTTTTACAATTCTTTGATCCTGATATTCCTGAACCAGACATCATTTCCATGATCCTGCAAAGCAATATATCCTTTGGATGCAACCTCTGCCCATTTCGGAAATAATTCGGGAAATTTGCTTCCTGCCACAAGGTCATTCCAGTCCTTGGTCCATAAATGATATTCAAGTACTTTTTCGCCATTCATGAAGTGGACCACCGTCCCCTGATAAACCATGATTTCGATACTGTTCCATTCTCCGGCAGGTTTGGCATTCTGGGGAACGGCAGGAATAAGATCATATAAGGATCCGGCCATTCTGTTTCCGTCCTTTCCAAGTCTGGCATCAGGGTGACGTTCGTTATCTAAAACCTGCATTTCAGGTGCGGTATAGTAGATAAAGGGAAATTCTTTGCTCTCCTGACCAAGGTAAAAAATCCCGGAGTTGCCTCCTTCAGATATTTTCCATTCCATTTTCAGATCAAAATTCTGGAATAGCTTATCGTATAATATATCACCACCGTCCACGCCGCCAGCTTCACCTCTCCCTGACCCTTTACAATGTAAAGTTCCGTCAACAACCTCCCATCCGGCCGGAAAGTTACCTTTTAAATATCCTCTCCATCCCTTGCTGGTTGTACCATCGAATAATAATTGCCAGTCGTCTGCCTTTTCAGCATCAGTTAACGCATTTAGCAATGCCTGTTGTGGCTTGCAGCCGGCCAGGAAGACCGCAAATGTTAATAAAAATAGATAGATTATTTTTTTCATGGTTTTTTTGAGATTTAGCATATTAAAAATTGCTTATAAAATTACAAAATCAAGATTATTTAACACCAAAAAAACCAATTAAATCAATGATTTTAAAATTGATATGGAGAAATTCAATATTATTATTCAAGTTCGATAGACCGAAGCAACAATTCCCTGCCTTGTAAAAATTCGATATCCAGGCTTGAGCATTTAGGGCAGCTTGCCAGGTAATCTACAGCCTTGAAGTTATTTCCACAACTCCTGCATTTGGCCAGGGGCTCGATCCTGATAATCTCAATATCCGTATTCTCCATTGCCGTATTTTTAACGACTGATTGCATCGCAAAATCAAGGGCATCGAAATCAATTCCGGACAATAACCCGATCTCAAGTATCACCTTTACCGGCTTCTTGCCCGGATATTGTGAGATTTTCTCCTCGGTAAGTTTAACTATGTTTTCAGCAATGGAGAGCTCATGCATGGGCAGGCCGGTTATCGATGATTCATTATTAAATATTGGGCTTATGTTTTGCGAAAGTGATTTTTCTTGCTAAATTATGTATCAATATCCTGATTTTTTGGAATAGTACCCACAGTTAAAACCTAAAAAAAATAAAAATGACAAGCACAGTAAAAGATTTTTTAACACAAAAGGATAGAACTGTCTGGACAATCGATGCTGATTCCACCGTGTATGATGCCCTCGTAAAGATGTCGAAAAAAGGAATTGGAGCTCTCGTGGTGCTGGATAAAAAAGGAAAGGTTTCCGGTATATTCTCCGAACGGGATTATGCCCGGAAAGTAGTCCTTTACGGGAAGTCATCAAAGGAATCGACAGTGAGTGAATTAATGACAAAGGAAATTACTTTCGCAAAACCTGAGAACAGCATTGAAGAATGCATGACGCTTCTTTCTAAAAAGCATATTCGCCATCTTCCTGTGCTTGACGGGGATGAGCTGGTTGGTGTAATCACGATCCGTGATGTCCTTAAAAAAGTAATCGAGGACCAACAGCTAACGATCCAGAACCTTGAGGATTATATTTACGGGAGATCCTACGGGGCACAATCTTATATCCGGGAATAGAAATATTGGACCGGATTCTGGTATTTTTTTATGAATACCAGGCTAATGAATTGATATTCAGGCGTTTAATTAGTTTTCCAGGAATTGCGCCTCATTACGGGGCCGGGAATTCATATTTTACAATACCAGTATGCCCGTGCAGGCCTTAATTTCCCTGAAATTTTAATTCCAAAATAATAAATTTTCTATTATATTGGAAGTTAATCAATACGATTGCTGCTTTTGGCAGCAGCACATCAGTCCTAACCATTCTAATTATGCGAAGCACTGTAAAGGAAATTTTAGATGAAAAAGGAGGAACAGTCTGGACCATGAATTCAGATGAATCCGTTTATGATGCCCTTGTTAAAATGTCCAAAAAAGATATCGGGGCATTATGCGTCATGGAAAACGGCAAATTTGCCGGAATTTTTACGGAAAGAGATTATGCGAGGAAGGTTGTATTATTTGGAAAGTCATCCAAGGAATCGACAATCGGGGACCTAATGACCAGGGAAGTGGCGGTAATAAATCAGGATACAACGATCGAAGAATGCATGACGTTGATGACGAAGAAAAGGGTAAGGCACCTTCCGGTTATGGAAGGCGATAAATTTATCGGCATCATATCAATCGGGGATGTCGTTAACAGGATAATCAAAGACCAGGAATTGACCATTAAAAATCTTGAGGATTATATTTATGGCAAACCCTCTTAGAGGAAGGGTAGCTGGGAATAGCTTTTCCGGATGGTTAACCGGCAGTTCGTATAAAAAGTCTTACCTGTAAATATGGATTAACCAGTCTTTATACTCCATTTCAGCCGGGTAATCTTCCGGAATTTTTAATTGTACAATCCCGCTGCCTTTAATTGTGCTGCTCTTGATCTTATCCTCGGATGAAAGTTCAATCCAATCCACATGAAACTCATCCTGCGCCGAAGAATTCCTCAGATCAATATTCACCTGCCCCCCATATCTCAGGTATATTACGTATTCTTTCCCGATATTTGCCAGACAGTATTTTGAAGGATTATCAGACACCAGGTCTGGGGATGGCTCCAGTTCCCACCAATTTATGGAATGCATGAATTTGGATAAAAATCCCATGGAACGGGCACCCGGGTAATTCAGCGTATTGACATCGAATGATTCTTCCACCGGCCAGGGTTTTCCTGCCGATGGCGAACCGGGAATATGGCCTCTCCAGATATGGCCGCCCCCATAAGTATGCCCTGCCGCTCCGGAGAGTAATGCTGACCAGGCTCCGAACCTGATATCCATGGCGTTAGGATTTCCCTCGACAAACTCATACCATGGCTCGGTAACCACAACGGGTTTGGGGGGAGTCATCCGGTAAGCTTTGATGATCACTTCCGGGATCATTTCATTCCTCCATTTTCCATGCCCCACCTGGCTTTGATTGTATTTCAACCATGATTGATTATGAATCACATCGGCTGTTGACCATTGGGGAGCTTCATCGCCACCATCCCATCCCGGGGGCGTTGGGTGCGCACCAATAATCCTTTCGTATGGGTCTTCATTTTCAACAGCTCTTCCCAGGTTATTCCAGAAATCAAGGCCGAGGTCGCCGTAATCATTCATATTGTATTCCCCTGCCAGGACCCAGTTGACATTATACGCATGAAGCCTATGAACAACATATTTCCACCACCGGATCATTTTTTCGCTTTCGATGGTTTCATTCAACCGGTCGCGGCTCCACCAGGCATGGATCCAGACCGTAATTCCTTTTTCGTTTGCATAACGAATCATTTCCTCAATTTTCCGGATATGCTCCAGATCAGGGTGATCATAGGTCCTGTCAAGCATAGAAGCTGAGCTTCCCCAACCATTGCCCGGGAAGAAAAGCTGGCCGATGGTAAATCCCTGGGCAGCCCTGGTGTCGACAAGATTTTTATAATACTCAAAAGCGATTTCTTT
>DATDPY010000336.1:0-10707 GCA_035292565.1 Cyclobacteriaceae bacterium
TCCTTCCGTCATTTCCTCCCAATCATTTTTTTCAAAATTTTCCAGGGCCGGATCGGGCCTGAATTCCGGCTCATCATGTGGTTTCGAAAACCGGTTCCAGGGACATACCTCCTGGCAGATATCGCAGCCGAAGATCCAGTTCTCATATTTCCCTTTGAATTCGCCTGGTATATTGCCTTTCAACTCTATCGTCAGGTAGGATATACATTTGCTGGCGTCGATCTTGTAAGGCGTGAGGGCCTGTGTTGGGCAGGCTTCGATGCAACGGGTGCATGAGCCGCAATAGTCCGAAATTGGAAGGTCGGGCTCAAGTTCAAGGTCGGAAATCAATTCTGCGATAAAAAAATAGCTCCCCATTTTCGGGTTAAGCAGCAGGGTATTTTTCCCTGTCCACCCCAGCCCTGACCGCGCGGCCCATTGACGCTCCATCACCGGGGCGGAATCTACAAAAGCGCGGCCATGGAAGTCCCCTGTCTTTTCCCTGATCAGGTTGATGAATGTTTTTAATTTTTTTTTTATCACCCGGTGGTAATCATTCCCATAAGCATAGCGGGCGATCTTATACGGTTTATCCTTAAAGATCTCCTTCGCCGGGAAATAATTATAAATTAAGCTGATGACCGACCTGGCCCCATCCACGAGTTTCGCAGGATCGAGGCGTTTTGCAAAATGTTCTGCCATATAGGCCATTTCGCCGTGCCTTTTTTCTTTCAGCCATTGTTCCAGTCGCGGCGCATCCTCCTTCAAGTATTCTGCACGGGAAATCCCGCACATATCGAAGCCGAGTTCGCCGGCTATTTTTTTGATGGCGGCCGAACGGTCGCGGATGGTTTGATTATTCATTCACTGAAAAGCGACTGGATCTTTCCGGGCGGAGGCTTTTTCAGGTGTCGGTATGCAAGTTCGGTAGCCTCGCGACCCCGGGTCGTACGTTTGATATAACCTTCCTGAATCAGGAATGGTTCATATACTTCTTCGATTGTTTCCGCCTCTTCGGAACAGGAAGTTGCAATGGTATTCAGCCCAACAGGTCCACCCTTGAACTTTTCAATGATCGTTGAAAGGATCCGGTTATCCATTTCATCGAGGCCGTCCTGGTCTACATTCAGCGCCTTCAGCGCCATTTCAGATATTTCCTTTGATATTATCCCTTTTCCCTTTACATCGGCAAAATCGCGGGTGCGGCGCAGGAGATTATTCGCGATGCGGGGCGTTCCCCTGCTTCTTCTGGCTATTTCCATAACGGCTTCCGTTTCGATAGGCACATCGAGTATCCCGGCTGACCGGGTCACAATATTTTTCAGCAAATCAGCAGAGTAATATTCGAGCCGGGAGTTAATTCCAAATCGGGCACGAAGCGGAGAGGTAAGCAACCCAGCCCTTGTGGTGGCTCCAATGAGGGTAAACGGGTTTAGTTTGAGCTGGACCGACCTGGCATTCGGGCCCGTGTCGAGAAGGATATCGATCCTGAAGTCCTCCATAGCTGAATAAAGATATTCTTCCACCACAGGGTTCAGGCGATGTATTTCATCGATGAAAAGCACATCGCCGGATTCGAGATTGGTTAGAATCCCCGCGAGGTCGCCCGGTTTTTCCATGACCGGCCCTGAAGTTGACCTGATCGAAGAACCGAGTTCATTCGCTATGATATAACTCAGCGTGGTTTTTCCCAGCCCCGGCGGACCGTGAAGCAGAACATGGTCGAGGGATTCTTCCCGCTTCAGGGCGGCCTGCACAAAGACCTTCAAATTTTCAACGACTTTTTCCTGGCCTGTGAAATCGTCAAATTTCAGGGGCCTAAGCATCCGCTCAAAATCCTTATCAACGTTCGTCAGAATTTCCTTGTTGTCCTGGTAATAGCCTTCGGCCATAATCGGGAGTTTTATACTAAAATATACAATCGTCATCATATTAACACCACCGGTAAATCCACCGATAAAAGTCATTGATTGGTTGTAACTTGGCGGCCTGATTGTATTGAGATCCGAAATGAAAACCGCAAGGATAACAGTTCCTATATTGATCGCATTATTGTTGTTTTCAATCTGGGTGTTCCGGCACAGGCAATCGCGCGGATCAAAAGTTATACTCTCAGGCCCGACCATGGGAACATCTTACCACATCACCTACCTCGAAAAAGATAATAAAAATTACCAGGAAGAAATCGATTCCCTGCTTGAGGCATTTGACGTATCGATGTCGACCTATAATCCCGGATCCGAGATATCTTATTTCAATACTCATGATACACTTTTTTTCAGTACTCCATATTTCTTCCCGGTTTTAATCAAGAGCAGGGAAGTCTATGAGATAACACGGGGAGAGTTTGATCCAACCGTTGGTCCGCTTGTGAATGCCTGGGGATTCGGACCGGAGAGACCGGATCTACCCGACAGTCTTCAGATTGATTCCCTGTTAAACCTGGTTGGTTTTGATAATATCGTTTTCGATTCGGGAAAAGTATGGAAAAAAATTACGGGAGTGCAACTCGACTTCAATGCTATAGCGCCAGGTTATGCAGCAGATGTTATCGGATGGTTCCTGGAATCTGCCGGGGTTGGGAATTATATCGTGGAGATTGGGGGAGAAATCGTCTGCAAGGGCTATAACGACAGGGGGAAGCCATGGTCGACAGGAATTGAGGACCCCACAGTAGGCTTGAACGAGCGACAAATTACTGCCATTTTGGAACTCACCGATAAGGCAATTTCAACTTCGGGAAATTACAGAAACTTTTATGTGAAGGATGGAAAGAAGTATTCGCACGAAATAAATCCGCTGACCGGGTATCCCGCCGAACAACGGCTGCTGAGTGCAACAGTGATTGCCGACGACTGCATCACAGCCGATGCATTTGCTACCGCATTCATGGTGCTTGGACTTGAAGAAAGCATAAAAATACTGGAGGCAAGAAATGACCTTGATGCATATCTTATCTTTGAGAATAACAGCGGGGAACTGGATTCCTATAAGACAAATCTTGTAATCGAGAATTTAAAAAACTTGCAATAACTCATGGATCCGGACCAATTTTTATAATTATCATTTATCGTAAGATGAACTTCCTGAATCCGACCATTCTATTTTTCACTGCACTGGCAGGGGGCATTGCATACCAGTTATTCCCACAGCTCCGGAAAGCGAACATAAAATATATCCTTATGTTTGCGGGCTCCTATCTTCTGTCAATTACCATAGTTCATATTCTGCCTGAGGTATTCGGGGCATTTCCGGACCCTGCTGTCGTGGGAATCTTTGTTCTTGCTGGTTTTTTCCTCCAGTTAATCCTCGAATTCTTCTCGCGGGGAATCGAACACGGCCATACCCACGTGCATACTTCAGCGGAGAAAGAGATCCATTTTCATTCGCCGTATATCATTTCACTGATGAGCGGTTTAATCCTGCACTCGATCCTTGAAGGGATGATCGTGGTAAACCCGCCTGTTCCCGTATTTCATCACCATGCCGGAGGGATCATGCTTGGGATCGTACTTCACAAAATCCCCGAATCCTTTGCATTAATGACGGTCCTTCAATTTTCTGATATCAGGAAGTCAGGGAAATGGTTGAACCTTATTCTGTTCAGCCTGGCTTCCCCCGTCGGTGTGCTCATAAGTTATATTATGAATCTTATGCCTTCCATCACCATCCTGCATATATCCGTCATCTATGGAATTGTTAGCGGGACCTTTCTGTATATATCAACGACTATATTTTTCGAGACCAGCCCGGGGCATCATTTCAATCTGAAAAAGCTCATGTTCGCTCTTGGAGGGGCATCTCTCGCGCTTGTCATTGAAATGTTTATCTAGGATTAAGCCTCCCGGTAATCTTAAAAAAATTTTGGCCATATTCCATTTCCTTTAACAATTTTTGAACCAAAAATGTGTAATTTTCGCACCTGTTTTCTCCGAACACATAAAATATAGCGGTATGGCCGATAGAATGAGAAACCTCGACGATTACAAAAAATCGTATGAAGAAAGCATCCAGGACCCTGAGAAATTCTGGGCTGAAAAAGCGGATTATTTTGTATGGAGGAAAAAGTGGGATAAGGTATTGGAATGGAATTTTAATGAGCCCAATGTTAAATGGTTCCTTAACGGGAAATTGAATATAACCGAGAACTGTCTCGACCGTCACCTGGATTTAAGGGGCAATAAACTTGCGCTGATCTGGGAACCGAATGATCCGAAGGAGAAATTTGTCAGGCTCACCTATAAGGAATTGCACCAAAGGGTTTGTCAGTTCGCTAACGTTTTGAAAAACAATGGCGCCAAAAAAGGGGATCGGATTTGTATCTATATGCCCATGATCCCCGAATTGATGATTGCCGTCCTGGCTTGCGCACGGATTGGAGCCATACACTCCGTTGTTTTCGCCGGTTTTTCAGCCCATGCCGTAGCTGGCAGGATCAATGATGCCAAAGCCTCGATTGTGATCACCGCCGATGGCATGAACCGGGGAGCAAAACAGATCCCCGTGAAAAGGCTGGTCGACGAGGCCCTTGAGGAATGCACAACCGTTAACCGCGTCATTGTGGTCGAGAGGCTGGGCTGGTCGGTGAATATGGTCGAAGGAAGGGATGTGTGGTTCGAGGAAGAAGCCAGGAAAGTAAATAACCAATGCCCCGTTGAGGTTATGGACTCCGAAGACGTCTTATTTATATTATATACATCGGGATCCACGGGTACACCGAAAGGAGTGGTGCATACCATCGGGGGGTACATGGTATATACGGTATATTCTTTCAGGAATGTTTTCCAGTTTTATGAAAGCGATACATTCTTTTGTACTGCCGATGTTGGATGGATCACCGGCCATTCCTACATTATTTACGGTCCACTGCTTGCAGGCGCCACTACGGTCATGTTCGAAGGGATCCCCACCTATCCCGATAACGGCCGGTTCTGGCAGATCGTCGATAAACACGGGGCAACCCACTTCTATACGGCCCCGACGGCAATACGGTCGCTGATGACGGGCGATCTGGATGACGTTTTATCATACAGCCTCCATTCCCTCAAGGTGCTTGGAACCGTGGGCGAACCCATCAATGAGGAGGCCTGGAACTGGTATAACATCCATGTGGGCAAGGAGAAATGCCCCATCGTCGACACCTGGTGGCAGACCGAGACCGGGGGAATCCTGATCTCTCCGATTGGCGGAATCACCGATACCAAGCCCTGTTTTGCCTCCTACCCGCTTCCCGGCGTACAGCCGGTATTACTCGATACGGATGGAAAAGAAATCAAGGAAAATAATAAAGAAGGACTGCTTTGCATAAAATATCCATGGCCATCCATGTTACGGACGATATGGGGAAACCACGAACGCTGCAGGAAGAATTATTTTGATCCATACAAGGGGTACTATTTCACCGGCGATGGGGCAAAACGGGACAGCGACGGCCGGTACCGGATTATCGGACGGGTCGACGATGTCTTGAATGTTTCGGGACACCGGTTTGGAACCGCAGAAATTGAGAATGCCATCAACACAAACGAGCATGTTGTAGAGTCGGCCGTTGTCGGATTTCATCACGATATCAAGGGGCAGGGAATATACGCATTCGTAGTTTGCGGCGATACGAATTACAAAGAAGAAGTCGTACGAAATGAAGTGATCGAATCAGTAGTTCAGCAAATCGGAAAAATTGCAAAACCTGACAAGATCCAGATTGTACGAGGCCTGCCCAAAACTAGGTCCGGTAAGATTATGCGGAGGATCCTTAGAAAAATTGCAGAGAATGATGCCAAAGACCTTGGAGATGTGACCACCCTCCTCGACCCGGATATTGTGGAGGAAATTAAAAAGGCGGCAATTCATTAGCGGACAAGTTGACGGGCAGCCTGTATATGAGTTTTTTCCCCCCTCTTACCCGCATTCAGTTTGAGGCGACCTGCCTTCGCTGACAGCCGTCGGCCAGAGCCTATGGCGTCGGACGAAGCAATGGCATTCACAGCGAGCATACAGTGTGAAACGAATTCCCATTTCGCACCGGCATATCGTTCCCCCTCTTGCTGTATGCTAAAACTCGGAAGGTATAAGGGTGAAGGGGTAGAACTGTAAATTAACAGAAAGTTAAAACGGGTGGTCAGTAGATTGGAAAATCACAAATCGATAAAATTAACTGAACTGCCCCGAAATATAATCTTTGGTCAGCCGCTCTTTTGGATTATTGAAAAATTCAGCGGTTGGCGCAAATTCGATCAGTTCTCCCATATACATGAATGCCACGTAGTCGGCAATTCGTTTGGCCTGACGTAAGGTATGGGTGACAAGCACAATGGTATAATTCCTTTTCAAGTTTAGAAACAACTCCTCGATCGTTTTTGTTGAGAACGGGTCGAGGGCGGAAGTGGCTTCATCGCCCAGAATGATTTCCGGTTCAACGGCAAGGCCCCGTGCCAGACATAATCGCTGTTGCTGCCCTATGGATAACTGGGATGCTGATGATCTCATCCTGTCTTTCACTTCCTCCCAGAGCCCTGCATATTTCAGGTATTTGATAACGGATTGGTGAAGCACTTTCCCGTTCCTGGCCCCGTGTATCCTCGGACCATATGCCACATTATCGTAGATTGACATCGGGAGGGGGCACGGACGCTGAGCCAGCAATCCCATTTTTTTTCTTACTTCGATGATATCCGTTGATTTATCGTAAATATTTACTCCATCAACCAACAGCATTCCATCTACTTTTACATCGGCAGAGTCATCATGCATCCTGTTGAAGGATCTCAGTAAAGTTGTTTTGCCGCATCCTGATGGGCCGATGATGCAGGTTATGCTTTTATCGGGAACAGCAAAGTTTATATCCTTAAGGATATGATTGTCCCGTATGTATACATTGAGGTCTTTCGCAATGATGTGCGGACGTCCATGGCCGTTATCAGGCTTAGTATCTTCAATTAAGAGATCCAATTCGTCGACCAGTTCTGATTTTTTTAGATCAAGCATGTTCAGATTTTATGTTTTGATAACTTTCTGCTGAAATAACGCCCTGAAAAACTGAGTATAAGAATAATGACAGTCAGGATTAATGCTGCGGCATAAGCGCGGTTCTGGACTTCTTCCACCGGGCTGCTGAGCTGAAAAAAGATGGCAAGCGGAAGTGAAGCTGTGGGCTGACCCAGAGATGTCGGTATGCTGTCGGTATACCCTGAAGTGAAAAGAACGGTGGCAGCGTCGCCGATGCCCCTTCCTACCGATAATAATATGGCAGTGGTGATTCCCGGCATCAGCTGGCGGAGAATTACTTTTATGGTTTCATATTTCGTTGCTCCCAATGCCATCGGGGCCTCAATAAGATCATTTGAAATCAGACCAGCTACTTCATCGATCGAGCGGATCATGATGGGTATGATAAGCATGGTAATGGCGATGATACCTCCCAATAATGATGCTTTGATCCCAAGGTATATCATCAATGCAAATCCGAAAGCTCCATAAACGATCGACGGGATCCCGAATAAAATATCGAAACATAACCTTGCAAAATCAGCAAAGAAGGATTTCTTCCTGAGATAAAAATTCAGGAACATAACAACCGGGATACTGATGATGATGCTGAGGAATACTGCACCTGATATCAAATATATGGAACCGATAATGGCATTCAATATGCCGCCTTCTTTTCCAAGATAAAAGCCCCCGCTGGGGATCTTTGTGATCATATCCAGCGACAGGGAAGGAAGTCCCCGTACAACGACTGTGTAAAGGATATACAACAGGACTCCCAGGATCGTGATGGAGGACACGATCATCAGTGCCTTAAAAAATTTTTCTTCAATTTTTCTCATACGTGGAATATTCTTTCGACCTGGTTCAATGTGATTCTGGCAGCAGCATTGAAAATGACAATGATGATGAACAGGAGAAAAGCCGCAAACATGAGGGCGGATTCATACCCAGGCATCGACATCATTTCTCCATAATTATTGGCAATCAGGGCAGGCAGGGGATAACATGCATCAAATATTGAGTGCGGGATTTCGGTCATGTTCCCGCATACCATCAATACGGCGATAGTTTCCCCGAAAGCACGGGATATGGCCAATACCGTGGCTGCAATAATCCCGGGCAGAGATTTTCTCAGTACAACTTTTTTAACTGTCTGCCATTTTGTTGCCCCGAGTGATGCGGAAGCCTCGCGCATTTCAGCCGGGATTGAATTAAAAATCTCAGCCAGGATCGATATGATCAGGGGAACGATCATAATGGCCAGCACAACGCCCCCCGCCAGAACGCTGTACCCCGAGGAGAATTCGACGAAATGAGGTGCCAGCTTTTCAGAAATGAAAGGCACAATGGTCAATGTTCCCCATACTCCATAAATCACAGGCGGAATTCCGGAGAGCAGATCGATGACCGGGTAAAAAATCTTTTTGATCCCGGGCGAGGCATATTCACACAGGTAAATCCCGCTCAGCAATGATACAGGCAGGGCAAGGACTATGGCAATCCCGGTAACATGCAGAGTGCTTAAGATAAATACCAGGAATCCGAATTCGCCTTTAAAAGGTTTCCAGGTGCTGGTGGTCAATAATCCCCAGAGATTTTTTTCACTGATCACAGGCAACGATTTGAAAAGCAATCCCGCGCCGATGAGGAAAAGGAAAAGGATACAAAGAATGGTCAAGCCCAGCATGACCTGGCGGGATAACCTGTCTTTGAAAATCCTGTACTGCAACATTTTATTGGAGCTTCTTCAATTCCCCGCTGATCTTTTCCCGGGAAAGGTTGATATACCCCGTTTCCCTGACATATTTTTGCCCGTCCGAGAGGATCCATTTCATGAATTCCATTACTGCCTTGTTCGAAGGCTTACCCATGGTTACGAAGTAAAGATCCCTGGCAGGAGGAGAGGGATATTTCCCGCCGGCGATGGCATCGATTATGCCATCCATTGTATGATAAAAATTTTCATCACCGTCGATTTTTCCGTTTCCATTAAGGTCAAGCGGCAATACCCTTATCCCATCGACCTGTTTCTTTGTGGTAAAATCATAGGCATAGCCGATATTATTGAATCCGATTCCGAGGGGGTCTTTTTTTACAGCCAGGGCAAGCCCGGGATCGCTGTACACCCCGCTACCCATGAGATCCTCCTGTTTTTTGTCGAAATATTTGGCCCAGATTTCGGCGGCGCCGCATGCATCGGAGCGCGTATAAATATGCAGGGGAATTTTACCGCTTATCCCGAAACCGGCCGCCCAGGTTTTGGATTTTCCCGTTATCCAGATATCATTCCCGGCTTCCTTTTTTAATCCTTTTGCGAGGATCTCGTTCAGGACAGGGTTTTTGGCGCTGATGACCGGAACCACAGCATCCTTGGTGACGGCAATCGGGAAAGCGCCTTTTTTAATTTCCTCCGGATACACTTCCCTGGAAACCATGCCGATCTCAACCATGTTGTTCAATACATCCGTCATTCCCTTGCCGGCCCCTCCGGCGGAAATATCGATTTTAACGCCCGGATTAAGTTTTTTAAATTCTTCAGCCCATTTTACCGCCATGGGGTACAGGGCAAAAGCCCCGGACAGGGTTATCCGCCCCTCCAGTTTTTGCTGTGCCATGATTTTATTATTCCCGGCTCCAAGTATGTAAACGAACGCTAATACTGCAGTGAATAATTGCTTTTTCATGATTCAGAGGTAATTATTTATATGTTGTGGAAAAGAGTTGTGGAGTGAACGCAAGGATGATATATATAAATGTTGGATTATGGTCCGCAGCCCCGGTGCCTGAATTTCGAATGGTTGCCAGGCTTTCCGTGATCAATGCCCATGACATCCCGATATCTGCTTTCGTAAAATTGCCAGGCTTGTACCCGACCAGCCAGTCATTCTCGAATCCCAGGTATTTTTCAAGCCGGACATCGTTCTGAACAATTTGTTCCTTGGAATAAAATGTGAGGAAATCGGTCCTGATTTCGAGTTTTTTTCCAAGAGACTGAGTGAATGAAAAGTATGGGTTGATCAGGCCCGCTCTTCCCGTATGATCGGGAAAATTGGTGATCAGGTCGAGGAACCCGTTGAATTGATGATTTGTTCCATATAACGGCACGAAGGAATGATCAGCCACTCCTGGCGAACCGGGCCGGTCACCGCTGAAGACTTCGGTACCAAGCCGGATCTTCAGGTTAAAGGGAGATGTATACCTGGCTTCCGGCTGCAGGTACCATGCAAGGAGTTTTGCACCTGCAGGATTTTTTCCTGACTGATAATAACCACTGAAGGTCAGATAATATTTTCCTTTCTCAATTTCAATTCTTCCCCCATCGGTAAATCTCATATCGAGACTTTTAGCATCCTGGCTGTTTTGGTAACCGTCGGCCGCGTTAATAGCAGTAAGTGTAACGCAATTGCCGATATTACACCGGAGATAATTTACGGCAAGGAATTTGTAATTGGTGAAACCTGATGGCCTGAAATCCGTCCCGAAAGTCCGGTCCGATAACTGGTTGAATGCGGCAGCAAATTCCGACACCAGTCTTCTGGAGTTGAATCGGAAATTGACGGCATCATGAGATTGGCCTCCGGTCCTCCAGTTATTCACTGAAAATATCCTCTGGTTATCATACGATAGGACCTGCCTGCCAAGGCGAACTGAAAAATTCGGGGTGAAATAGGGCTCCGCCCAGGCTTCAAAAACCTGGATATTGGCAGGAGAGGTCAGACGGGGATCCTGCTGACCCCAGAT
>DATDPY010000337.1:0-5350 GCA_035292565.1 Cyclobacteriaceae bacterium
GGTGCTGTTCATGAAATTCACTTCGTATCCGTAGCACCAATGACTATCGATGCTTTTTGCCATCACATGGCCAACATTGAAATTCCTGTTGTTCACAATAACATTCAGCGGGCCTGAATCCGTGTCATAATCGTAAGTTGAGTTTTCCGTGCCCCCGCCAAGATAAAACACCGCCTTTAGTTTATCGGTGACATGACGTGCCGATAAATTCGAGTTCAGACTTATTGTTTTGTAAACTTTGTCGGCTTCTATCCTCGCCCGGCCGCCTATTCTGAATACCCAGAAGTTCCAGGGGTCCTTTCTTTCCTTCCTGGTTTTGTTTGAATCTGCTTCGGTGATTTCAGCCTTCATATTGATCTCAACATTATTGATCTGGTCGGTTTTTGCGATGAAGGGAGCAAGGCCGGCTTTAAGATAGCGGATCATGATGTTTCGGACTTCATAATCCGTTGAACTGCCGTCAACATTGAAGGTAAGAGAATCGGTATTACTCAAGAACCTGTTCAGGCCATAAAAGATAAGCTGGTATTTAGCTCCTGTTCCTGTTGGCTGAGAGGTGATAAGTACCTGCACATCCGCTCCCGTTCGGTCGAGGAGAAAATCAACTACATTGATCTCCGTAAGAATAAACCTTGTATCGCAATGTGTATTCCTGCAATCGATGTAAACTTTCAGTTTATCGGGAAGGTCTGATGCAGCAGTCGATATACATGCTGTCAGGATAAGCAGGACAGAAAAAATAATTTTTTTAATTCCGCTAATCACAGGGGTTAGCTGAATCAGTTTTTTCCCTGCCCATGATATCTTAAACTCCATAATCAAATCAAGCCAATATTGATTTATTTTCATAATTATCTTTAGAGCTGGTTGTTTGGGCTTAATCGTAGGGATCGAAAAAAAACCGGTATATTAAATCCATCCGCAATTCAACCGAGCGGGGCAAAAATAGAAAGTTTTTTATTAAATACCTTCAATAATGACCTTAATTAAGCTTTCTTTATCTTGCCCCGATATAATCCGCGAAAACCGGAGTCAACCCCTGCTTTCTGATCATTACCCGGATCTTGATCAACGGCTTCCGGTTAATGGCATCATTGAACCGGAATGTTTCAAGCTTATATCTATTCACCTCCATAATCAATTTAAAACGGTGAATGCATAATCGCCTGATGCAAGATAAGCCATGATTTCCCCGCCGGAATCTTCAATGAACCTGATGTTGTCGCCATCGATCACAGGCCGTCCGTGTAACCGGATCTTTGTCCTGTCATTTCCCGGGAAATACATTGTTGCGGAAGAATTGCATGGAATGGATACATTTAAAATCAATCCTTCCCCTGTCTTTTCCCATGCTGAACGTATTGTACCATAGGGTGAAAGGTGTGAACCTCTGGCCCATTCCATGCCTTCAGGTATAAACGGATCAATTACAAAATGACGGAACCCGGCGGAATTTTGATCGGACTTTATTCCGGCTAGGTTTTTATAGAACCATGCATCCACATCCCCGTACATGATATGGATCCGCGAAGCTTCCCCGTTCCAGTTTTCCCACAGGGTGGTAGCTCCCTGGGTAATCCAGTTTGCCCATCCGGGGAATTTGGATGAGACGATATGCCGGTAAGCAATTTCAGGTGACCCTTCCGATGAAAGAACATTGAGAAGGTACTTGGCTCCCAGGATACCGACATCGATGTTGAGATCGCTGGCTTCAAGATTTTCAATGAGTTTCTCAAAGGCCTTTTCCCGGGCATCCCCTTCCAGGAAGCCAAAATACAATGCGGCCGACTGTGCAGTCTGGGAGCCGTTGCCGACGATCCCTGTCTCGGCATCATATAGTTTTTCACGGAAGGCCATCCGGATACTGTCGGAAAGCAAGGAATAATATTTCTCCTCTTCTTTAAATCCCAGCAATGAAGCACATAATGAAATGATCCTGGCGTCCTCGTAATAATAGCCGGTGGAGGTAATTACCTCAGGGGTGGTTGTACGGGCCGGGCACCAGTCGCCAAGCCCCCAGCTTACCAGGTGGCCATCGGCTTTTGACCGGATCAAACCCATGTATTTTTTCATGGCAGGATAAGCTTTTTCAATAAGGCTCTTGTCGCCGGTATAAATCCATGTATTCCATGGAATGGCGAAGAGGGCGTGGTCCCAGGCAGGGCCGTTTCCCCAATAGTAGCCCCAGCCGGCGGTGGGGGCGATCCCGGGAAGCATTCCATTGACGAGCTGGGCATCGACGAGGTCCCCGATCCATTTTACATACGAGGCATTGAGATCGAAATTATACAACCCGGTTTCACTGGCTAACTGGGCATCGCCGGTCCAGCCGTTCTTTTCCCTGTGAGGGCAATCGGTCGGGTATCCATGGTAATTGCTGATGAACGACCAAAGTGTATTTTGATGAATGCGGTTCAAGACGCTGTCGGAACATTCAAACGTTCCGGATGTTTTGAATGCTGTATGAATGGCGCAGGCGGTTATGTCTGACGGCTGAAGTTCCCCCGGGAAACCTTTAACTTCGACATACCTGAAACCGTGATAGGTAAAACGCGGCTGAAAGATTTCTGCCTGTTCCGAACCTTTCAGGATAAAAGCATCGGTCTGGAACGGCTCGATGGCAACCAGGGTATTGATATTTCCCTGATCGAGACGGCCGCCTTTGTCGAGAAGTTCTCCGTATTTCAGGATAATTTTAGTACCGGCGCTTCCCCTGGCCCTTACTCTCGCAAAGCCTGCCATAGCCTGGCCAAAGTCAACCAGGTATTCACCCTGGCCCGTTTTCGTGATTGAAACCGGCGTTAACTCGCTTGTTATTTTAACGGAGGGCATACATTGGGCTTTTAGTTTTCCTGCGGGCATTCTTGCTTCTCTTACGGGAAACCATCCCTTGTCATTGAATCCGGAGACGGACCAGCCCTCAGGCTCCATCCTCGCATCAAAGGTTTCCCCCTGACGGATACTATTAAATACCACAGGCCCGGGGTAGCATTTCCATGTCAGGTCGCTGGCAACAACTTCACGGGTGCCATCGGAGTATTTTATTTCAAGCTGACATAAAAGGACGGGTTTATCCCTCCACGGCGCAAAATCGAAGCTCCATACATCCCGGCTGATCATGTGATACCAGCCGTTACCCAGCATTATCCCGGCAACATTTGATCCTTGTTTGAGTAATTCTGTTATATCGAAAGTCAGGTACAGCACCGTTCTGGAATAATCGGTAAATGCAGGATCCATCAGGCCATCACCCGTTTTTTCCCCATTGATATAAAGCTCAAAAAATCCAAGACCTGTTATATAAGCCCTTGCGGATTCAACCTGACGGTCTATTTCAAATTCCTTACGGAACACCGGCGAGGGCCCTTCTTCTTCAGGAGGCGCGTTCTTAGGGAGCAATTTCCGGTTCCGGTCATTGATACTCCAATCAAACAGGGTAGGGGCAGAAATCCACTTGCCAGACCAGTCGGAATCATTCAGAAGTCCGGTTTCAAAATATGACGGTTCACTGTAGGAAGACGGATTGCCATCCCTATCCCAAATCCGGACCTTCCAGTAATACCTTTTCCGCGATTCGAGCGTTTTTCCATTATATACGATAGAGACACATTCGTCGCCGGTTATCTTTCCGGAATCCCAGATATCTCCCTCGCCGGTTTCAAGGGATTTTTCAGATAATGAAACCAGGATCCGCCAGGCCGATTGATGTTGACCATGGGTTGAATCTTCAAGCTGCCAGGAAAAGGCGGGTACGGGATTGTCAATACCAACCGGCCTGACCAGGCGGTCGCAGGTTAGATTCACGATCCTGGTTCCCGATTCGATGATGTTGTTGTCGGCGCATCCGGCAAGGGCCAGTAAGAAGGGAATGTATTTAAGCGGTTTCATACAAAAAAATTATATATTGTAAAATATCAGTTTTTCTGCAACATGGGAAATTTTTTTTCTTAAATCCTGCAAAAAAATGCCAGGTATTTCGTTTAGTCTGTGCATTTAGCGGTTTTATTTTTTGACTAACACCAGGATAATTGATTTAAACTGGAAGCGGAAACAATGATGGAAAAATCAATTATGATCCATCGGCTGAAATAATAAAATTTCAGCGATTAATAACAATTATTATGAAAAAGCGAACATTAACCTCACTCTTATGCTGTACCTTATTAATTTCCGGACCCTGGTCAGGTACATTCGCACAGCATATTTATTTTAATCCTGTTTCAACCAATCGTACACACCTTGGATTGCGGTATTTACGGCCGGTTGGGAACGGGATCGAGCTTAGGGGTCTTTCAGGGACATATGAATTGAGCCTTTTGCAATCGTTTTCCCGGGCAGGGCTGATTATATCGATGCCTTATATGAGGTATTCCAATAAAAACGAATATTTCAGCGATTCTGAAGGATCTCTGGGAAACCTGTTTGTCGGGCTGCAAATTCCATCCAGAGACAAAAAAATTAATTTTACGTTCGGAATGGCACTGCCTACCGCATCGACTGAAAAATGGAGCGCCCAGTGGGTAGGTTGGTCGAGCGATTTCATGAACCTATATAAATATTCCCCTGAAACGCTGACCCTGTATTTCAACCTGAGATATAACAGCGACCTGGCAAAACCGTTATTCTTTTCGGTAGAGACAGGTCCCAATTTATTATTCAACACAGGTGATTCCGCGTCCGAATCCGAAGTTTATGTTCACTATGGATTACAGGGAGGCTATAATATGAGCAAAGCCCGGTTTCTTGTGGAGTTGTATGGATTTATGATTACCACGGAAAGCGAACTTGACTTTGGCGAACGTACATATCATCAAATTAGCTTAGGAGCGGAAATTCCTCTTGGAAAAGTTGAGCCCGGGATTTTTTACAATTTTTATCTGGATGAAGGCCTTTCAGAAATCAATGTCCTGGGATTGAAACTTGACTTTAACCTGAATTAGGCAATCTGGCAATTCTTGATATATTTCATTTGATATCCGGGCGATCATGATGAACCCAGGATAGGTTATTATCCGGATATTTTATTTTCTACGGCTCTTGAGAAATATGAGATATTCATTTCATGAATTCATAGGAAGTTCTGATAATCTTAAAATGAGAGCGTCACCTTCCTTGGAATGTTAAATCAAATTATTAAATTTATTCGTTCT
The DNA here is from genome assembly GCA_035292565.1 of Cyclobacteriaceae bacterium. GTDB lineage: Bacteria > Bacteroidota > Bacteroidia > Cytophagales > Cyclobacteriaceae > DATDPY01. Next base: position 5,151 of record DATDPY010000337.1, read on the forward strand.
GCGTTAATGACGGTTTTTTTATTGATCCGTTAACAATATTTTATTAAATAATTTAAATCAGAAGATATGCATACCTCAAGAAGAACATTTCTTAAAAAAGGGGCTTTGGTTTTTACCGCCACAGTTTTGTTCAGAAAATCCCTGTTTGCAGGCTCTATGACAAAAAATGTGACGGGCGTACAGCTTTACTGTGTAAGGGA
>DATDPY010000338.1:0-12294 GCA_035292565.1 Cyclobacteriaceae bacterium
CCTTTGGTGGAGAAGCACAACATGGCTATTCTGGGTTCGATGCCAGCGATATTCCGGGCCGTATGGGATGTGGCAATGGCAATTTCAGCGAGCTGTTTTTCATCGGGATCCGGATGTACGGCACAATCGGCAAATATCAGAATGCCTTCATCCCCGAATTTGGTGTCGGGCAAGATCATGATGAATGCGCCGGATACAACCGAAATGCCCGGCATGGTCTTTACAAACTGGAATGCCGGCCTAAGCACATCTCCTGTGGCATTCATGGCTCCCGCAATCTCGCCATCAGCATCCCCGCTTTTAATCATAATTGTGCCAAGGTACAATGGATTTTCGACAAGCCTAGAAGCTTCATCATGCGTAAGCCCCTTGTGCTTCCTCAATTCCAGCATCAGATTGATGTAGTCTTTCTTTTTTGGGTGGTCTTTGGGATTTACGATGGTCGCTCTTTCAATAAACTTAAGACCGAGCGAATTCGCCTTTCTATTGATCTCACGGGGATCGCCTAATAATACGATCCTGGATATGTTTTCCTTTAAAACCTCATCGGCAGCCTGAATTGTTCGATCTTCCAATCCTTCCGGCAGCACGATCCTTTTATTAAGTTTTTTGGCATTTTCCCTAATCTTGGTTAGCAGGTTCATCAAGAAAAATTTTAAAGTGGATTGTTAAAAAATTCCGGAATTTAAACGATTAATATCCCCGTTTGCCCTGCGAAAATACATATTGTTTTCGAATAAAATCATGCAATAAAACCTTTTAATATTCCAATTATAGATGGGTTTGCGAAGCCAAATGTAATTTATTGGATTATAGTCGGTTTTTTGCTTAATTGAGCTTATATCTCTTTTAAAATGTTATTTTTTGAACAATTATTCCTGGCCTTCAAATATTACGGGGAGACCTTCAGATTCATCGACAGGCATAATCTGTACAAGTACCTTATCGTGCCCGCATTACTCAGCCTCGGGGTCGCCTTGTTTGTAGCCTGGCTGGTATGGGTATCGTCGGAAATGGTGATAACGGGGGTCCTGTCGAGATTTGATTTCCGCCAGTTATCAGGCTTCTGGGGAGATTCGATTGAATTTGTTTTCAAAACCATCTTACTGGCACTAATCATCTCAGGTTACCTAAAAATATTCAGGTATTTGCTTCTTTTGGTTCTGACCCCATCATTTGTTTGGATCTCAGGAAAAATACAATCGATCGAGCTGGGAGAAATGAGGGAATTCTCCCTGGGAATGTTCATGAAGAACATTTTACGCAGTATGGAAATTGCGGTAATGAATTTTATCCGCGACCTGTTTATAACCTCGCTGGTCATAGTGGTCGTACTGATCCTGACCTGGACAGTTCCCCTTGCGCCATTTGCGATTATCTTCGTGGAATGTTATTTTTTTGGGTATGCCATGATCGATTACAGAAACCAATTCCTCTCCATGTCCATCAGGGAAAGCGGAAAGGTGATCAGAAAGAATATTGGCCTCGCAGTGGGAAATGGAATTTGCTTTAATTTGATCCTGTTGATCCCCTTGCTGGGTATCATGTTTGGCCCTGCGCTTGCATTGATCGCGGCCGGCATATCCATTGATGAGGTCGGTAATAATCCTGTAATCGGTGATAAGATCAATTAACCCGTTTAATGGAAAAGTCCTGGCTGAAATCCAGGTACATTCCGGGCAGAAGGCAGAAAACATTCTGGAAAAGGGATCGGGAATATACCCATCATGGAAAAAAATTTCGTTTGAAGAGCGCGGCAGGTTATTCCTGAATTGCTCCGGTCTGTTAAAAAGCAGATCAGCGGAACTTTCAAGCCTCATCAGTATGGAGATGGGAAAACGGATTCAGGAATCTGAAGCAGAGATCAGCAAGTGTGCCTGGCTTTGCGAGTATTATGCGCGGAGTGCCGAAGGATTTTTAAGGGATGAAAAACTTCCGGTTAACGAAGGCGATGCATATATCGCTTACGATCCCCTCGGACTGATCCTGGCCATAATGCCATGGAACTTTCCATTCTGGCAGGTATTCCGTTTCGCGGCGCCGACAATCATTGCAGGCAACACGGGGCTCCTGAAGCATGCATCCAATGTTTCTCAGTGTGCCCTGGCTATTGAAAAACTGTTTATTGATTCCGGATTTCCTTCCGGGGTATTTCAAACACTTTTATTCCCGGCCAGTCAAATGGGCCGCATCATTGAAGACGACAGGGTAAGAGCGGTGACGCTTACCGGAAGTGAGGATGCAGGAAGCCGGATTGCCGAATTGGCAGGAAGAAACCTTAAAAAGACAGTTCTCGAATTGGGTGGCAGCGATCCATTTGTCATTCTTTCTGATGCCGACCTTGAGCAAGCATCGAAAACAGCCGTTAGATCACGAATGATCAATTGCGGGCAGAGCTGTATATCCGCAAAAAGGTTTATCGTGGAATCCTCCATCTCGGAAAGATTTCTGGAAAATTTTATTAACGCCTTGTCAACTCTGAAGCCCGGTGATCCCCTGGACCCCGCAACAGGCTATGGCCCTCTTGCCCGGCCAGACCTTGTTGACACACTGGAGCAACAGGTTTTTACCTCAATACGGAAGGGGGCAAGTCTGACATTCGGGGGAGGGCGCCCACGGGGATTCAGCGAGTCATTTTATCCGCCGGCAGTCCTGACTGATGTGAAACCCGGGATGCCCGCTTTCGATGAAGAACTTTTCGGACCTGTAGCCGCTGTTACAGTGGCCGCGAACGAAGAGGAAGCCATTGAGCTGGCCAATCTTTCAAAATTTGGTCTGGGAGCATCGATCTGGAGCGCCGACCCTGACCGTGCAGCCAGGATGGCAAGACGCATTGAATCCGGCACCGTATTCATCAATGAAATGGTTGCCTCACACCCTGCAGTCCCTTTCGGTGGAATTAAAAAATCCGGATATGGAAGAGAGCTCTCTTATTTCGGAATCAGGGAATTTATGAATATCAAATCCATATGGATCAATCGTTCGACCTGACCGGTCATCATTACAGTTGCCTGGGCGCTGTTAAGCAAAACGAATACCTAAATATACCCCGCAAGCTTATAGAATATCATGCCCATCCATTCCCGGATGATCATGTGCCATCCTGCAAATGCCGAAGGGTCAGGAATCAGCAAAGTATCAGGCGTGAACTTTCGTTCCCCGGAATAGAAATCGGTTGAGAATCCTTCCACAGTCAGGCCCGATTTCCTGAAACAGCTTAAAGACCTTCGCATATGAAAGGCGGATGTGATCATCAATATCCTGGCGTCGGGATAATTATTGCGGATGATCTCCGAACAGTATCTGGCATTTTCATGCGTATTTCTGGCCTGGTCCTCAACGATAATATCTTCATCGGAAATACCGCACAGGACCAGAAAGGACCTCATGTTATCGGCTTCCTTATACCGTGTATCTAAAATATTACTGCTTCCGCCAGATACGAGGATCTTTTTTATTATTCCCGCCTTGTATAACTGGACAGTATGTGTCATTCTCTCCGCGCTTTTAAGTATATAGATCCTGTCTCTCGGTTCTTTTTCCGAATCTGTGGTGCCCCCCAGGATTATTCCGATTTCATATTCACTCTTTAATTGGTTGATTGGGGTGGGTGGAACTTCCCATGCAATCAGGACTTCATTGATAATAAAGCGGTTGGAAAAGAAAGCCAGGTAGAAAATGCCGGCCCAAAGAAACCTGTTTTTCCAGACCTTGTTTTTTAGAAATACAGCCAGCAAAAACCATATGGTCGTTTGCACATACGGCATCAGCAGGAAAGTAAAGAGTTTAGAGAGGATGAAGAACATTTGAGTAATCTTGATGATTTCACTTGAAAAATAACCCGTAAAAATAACACTGTTGGGGATATTTGTAATTATTTTTAGCTTCGTAACATCCAAACGGTTGACAGGAAGTTATGCAGATATCTTGTTTTAAGGAACACACGCTGACACAAACCGGAATTGCACCCCTGTTGCCCGGATGCAACTGATTAATGAACCGATTTTCAAATAATATTACCTATTGCCTGAAATTGGCCAGGGCTTGTCTGTGTCTCTTTCTGTTTGTTATTTTTACCCGGGCCGATGCCCAGGATATAAAACGATATATCAGGGAAGAGAAACTGGATAGTGTGAAGTTTTTTTTATATGCGGGGAATGATATTAACGGCGTTTATCCCGAATATACCATGCTGGAAATGGCCATCGGTGAAAACAAGGCCGAAGTGGCTGAATTCCTGATCAGCGAGAAAGCAGATCTTAATAAAGTCAACCATGGAAATACAGTCCTTTTATATGCAATCTACTTCAGCCAGCAATTCAACGATACAAAAATTCTGGAACTCCTGATCAGGAACGGAGCCGACCCCAATCTGGCCGGAAGATCGGAGGTAACCCCTTTGATCTATGCCTGCATGAAAGACAATTACAAGGCTGCAGTATTGCTGTACGAGAACGGGGCAGATCACGGAAGAAAAGATAAAAACGGGTTCGACTTCTTTCATTACGTTCTCCGCGGCGGAAATATGAAATTAAGAAATTATTTCCTCGCCAGGGATTTTCCTATTCCAAGGATATCCTCGACAACTGAAGGCCCGCATATAAACTGGATAGATGAAAAGAAGGTATCCATAAATTTCATCAAGTACGACAGCCTGTCCGACAACGCAATATGGAATTCGGATTCAATCAAGGCTGGCAGGAATATATCGATCAGGCCTGGTTTCAGTGATTTCCCGGAAGAAAAAATTTACCTGTTAAAAAACGAACCCGGACCGGCGGAATATGTCACAGGTGAAAAGATTTTTGCAGTCGGCGATCTTCACGGGAGCTATGAGGAATTTGTCAGGTTACTGATCGCGAACCAGGTTACCGATAAAAATTTAAACTGGACCTGGGGATCGGGGCATCTGGTTTTATGCGGGGATATTTTTGACAGGGGGGAAGGTGTAACCCAATGTCTTTGGCTGATCTATAAGCTTGAACACCAGGCTTTAAAAAGAGGAGGCAGGGTGCATTACATTCTAGGGAACCATGAGTTGATGATCTTGCGCGATAATAACAAGTATTATGTCCACGATAAATACATAAACCTTTGCGCTAAACTGGGGATTGACTATTACAGTTTATTCCTTCCGGAGTATGAATTAGGCCGATGGCTCAGGCGCAAGAACATGGTCATTAAAATCAACGATCTTTTGTTTGTTCACGGCGGCATTCCGCCTGAATTCCCGGGTATGGGAAAGACCATCGATAAGATCAATAGTGCCATACATAATTTTATCAATACTCCGCCGGATTCTGTGGATGCATTGATTAACCATTTCCTGATCGAACCTGCCTGGTACAGGGGATATTTTGAAAAAAGGGATCAATTGGAACAGATTGACGAAGTGCTTGGGTTCTATGGGGCCGGACATATTGTAGTAGGACATACGCCGGTAAAGGAAATAACAGCAATACAGAATGGGAAGGTCATAGCCGTAAATGTTCCATTTGAAGAACCGGGATTCATACCACAGGCTTTATTGGTTGACGGCGATGAATTATACCGGGTCGACATACAGGGGTTGAAGTCCAGGATCGTCCTGCCATAATATTTGATTATGATTTTAATCAGGATATTCGTATTATTCCGGTTCAAACCAATCACATCCAATTCCCCGAATGTCCTTTCAACAGGTCAGGATCTTGTTCATGATTGCAATGTTCAATACCGGATGCGGCGCCTTGCGCGATATCCCCAAATTTGAATTTTCCAACGGGTATTATAAATTAAAGCTGCCTGATTCCCGGCCCACAAAGGTTTATGTCGAAAATGAGAATGACTCAATCGTGATTTACCTTCTGAAGAAAACGAATTCAGGGTATACAATTAATGCATCCAGCAAGCGGAAGCTTACACTAAACGAAATCAGGGAGGACAGCCTGTTCAGGGAAAGTCATTTTTCCCATACAAGCTTAGATTTTGATTTTCTTACTCTTCCGGTGAAATACAGGCCATCGCGGGAGAATTTTCCACCGCAGTTGAGTTCCAGCCTGAATGGATCGGTATTTCTCGGATACAGGAGAGATCTTTACCGAATAGAATATGAAAAGCTGATTGGCGGTAAATATAAACGCGATATTTCACACTTCGGGTATGCGATCGGGGCGTTCTCCGGCCTGGGAATAACAGCCATGAATCCCTGGGTAACGACTAACAGTATCCCTATCGAATACGACGGTATGGTTTGGCTGAAAGGGATATCGTTCATTCTTGGGATCGAAAATTACTCCATAGGCGTGGCTCTTGGCTGGGACCACCTCCTGGATAAGAACAGGAATTCCTGGATTTATGAGGGAAAGCCCTGGGCCGGGATTACCATAGGGCTTAACCTGAATTGATTCAAAAATCCTTATTTCTTTTTAAATGAAATAAGCTTACCTGATCCTTTGATAATTTTTCTTAAAGCATCAAAATAAAGGGTGAAAACCAGCACAACCGTCATGAACCAAATGAACGCCGTGTTGAACCATAGGGTATCCGCCTTGCGCCCCATGAAATTTTTTTCCGGTGCGTAAAATACGGTCCGGAAATCAAGTAAGTTCCCGTTATTATCGATCTCGAGGAATACCGGATATATCTTCTGCACCAGCCGTCCATTGTGCTCGATAATCCGGAGGGCTTCACTGGAATTCTTGACCATTTCTTCCACACGTTCGTTCATATAATCATTTTTCAGCCTGTCATAAGCGGCTCTTTTGACTGGCGAATCGGTCAGCAAGGCAATCATCTGTTCTTTCCTGGAAAGTGCATCATTATATCTGTTTATATATACTTTCTTCAATACTGCCAGAAAGTCGGTGCATTTTTTGTAAATATCATGGTTAAAGTCCCCGGGATTAAGCAATTCATATTCCGGAAAATGCTGGGAGCCGAATTCAATCAATTCCCTCGAAATCTCTTTCCGCAGAAGTTCGAGGTTTTTTTCTGCCTCCTTTGTTTCGCCCGGATTATTGCTTTTCAGAGAATTATAGGCCTGATCAAGGCGGGAGCTAAGAGCGGGGATGAAATAAAGATTTTTATATTCCGAATTCCCCATTCTCCGGTCGAGATCATAAAAATTCCTCTCGAACCTGTTTTTCCTGAATTGCGTCACCATGGCAGCTTCAAAAGCCCATCGGGAGGCCATCACATCGCCAATGAACGGAACTCTGCTGCGTGAGGTAATCTGCGGGTTCAGCTCGTCGAATTTTACAACCACACCGCTGAGTATGAGCTGCGGGATCAACAGGATAGGGATCAGGATATATACCGTGACCGCCGAATTGAATGATGAGGAAATATTCAATCCAAGGATATTTGCGAAACAGGATGCCGAGAAAAGGATCAGCCAGAAAGGGAGCAGCATGCCTTTTACTTCAAGGATATAATTCGCTAACAGCACAAATGAAAGAGTTTGGATCGCTGAAAGTGAAAAAAGAATGAACAACTTTGAAGCAATATAACTTCCCCTGCTCAGATTCAGGAAAGATTCCCGCTTCAGTATTTTCCGGTCGCGTAAAATTTCTTCAGCGCTGACCGTCAATCCCATGAACAAGGCCACAATTACGCTCATAAAAATATACGCGGGGATGTTTACATTGGATGAAAACATGTAACCGCCTGTCGATTCCGATTCAGGGAAGAATCGTATGATAAAGGCCAATAGAAATGCCAGCAAAGGGGCTTCAAGGAGATTGATGACCAGGTATTGTGTATTGGAAGTCTTCGAAAGGAAGTCCCTGACGGAAAATATTTTAAACTGCGCCAACTTTCCCGGTATATTCAGGGTTGAAGTCAGTCTCTCGCTAATCGCGGTGATGTCGGGAATTTTTATTTTTTCCTTGAAAAAAGCATACCACTGCGACGGGGTGATTTTTCTTTCCCTTGTTAGTCTTCCAAATTCATTGACGATCCTTGATTCAATGATATTGAAGATCTGTTCCACATTCACATTCCCGCAATTTATACAGGCTCCCTGCTCGCTGTCTACAAGCTCAAATATTTGCTTAAAATAAATAGCGGCTTCAAGCGGGTTGCCGTAGAATATCTGGTAGCCCCCGACATCCAGGATCACAAGCTTATCGAACATTTTAAAAATATCGGACGAGGGCTGATGGATCACAACGAATATTAGTTTTCCCCTCAGCGTAAGTTCTTTCAGCAGGTCCATGATATTTTCCGAATCGCGGGAGGAAAGTCCGGAGGTAGGTTCATCAACGAACATGACCATGGGTTCGCGCAGGAGTTCCAGCCCGATATTCAGCCTTTTTCTCTGCCCACCGCTGATCTTTTTATCCAGGGGAGAGCCAACCTTTAACTCCCGGGTATCGTTCAGTCCGAGGTTTGAAAGCGTTCGGCTCACCAGAGAATCAATTTCAATTTCTGACAAATTATTGAAACAAAGCTTCGCTGCGTAATAGAGGTTCTGGTATACGGTCAGATCTTCCATGAGGAGGTCATCCTGCGGAACATACCCGATGATACCTTCCGTCTTCCTTTTTTCCTTGTGAATGTCGATACCATTGATGAGGACTTTGCCGCCGGAAGGTTTTTCGTTGCCATTTAGGATATTGAGTAAAGTCGATTTTCCCGCCCCGCTGGATCCCATCAGACCAACCAGACTACCGTCTTCTTCCCGTATGGTTACATCCCGCAGGCCTAATTTTCCCCCGTGGAATTTATATTCAATATTCTCAGCAATGAATGAAATCCTTACCGATGATCCCTCCGGTCTGAAACTATTAATAATATCACTGTAATAGATCGGGTTCAGGTTGGTTGCCCTGATAGCGCTGCCAACCGTGACCATCTCAATTATGCCCGGCCGTAAAAGTGTATTATTGAGATAAATGTTTGAATGACCTATGTATTTTATAAAATACAGGTTGTTCGTCTTCTTCAGGGAAAGGACCGTAAGGAACCCTTCGAGGATTGATGACTTAAAATACCTGGCCTTCTCCGGAAGGTTTTCTTTTTTATCGGCAATAATGAGGAATGACTCATGATCGAAATCCTGCATTTTGGCTGCGCCGGCGAATGCGGTCAGGTCGTCGATATCGGATTGATCAACCCGGATGGCTTTGCCGATTGTATTTACAATATGTAATTCCTGTTCATCGATCACATTATCGGCAACCATCAGGGTTACCAGGTCGAGCATGAGAACAATTTTCTGCTGGTGCGCTAGTTCAAGGTTAATCTCGTTGGCAATTCTCAGTATTTCGGAATTCACGGCTTCCTTTTCCAGATTTGTGATGTCGCCGGATGAAAGCCTCTGGTACTCATTTTCAACCGCCCCCAGGAAATCGAGATACTTTAAAACCGAATCATGATTCAGCCGCGCTTCCAGAAAGGCGCGGATCGATTTTCGTTCGAATTCCGAAATCCCGTCAACACTGGCAAGGAGGGCGAATAATCGAAGTATAGCCTTGAGAAGTTTGTCGCTCATAAAAGGGTATGGATTTTGATGGACTAAATGTAATAAAAAAAGTATTGAATGGGACCATTCAATACTTTTTCTGTCCGGAAGGAATGAACGAAATCAGTATGTGACCGTTGTCCTTATCTTTTCGATCTGAATCGTGATCCTTTCCAGCGTCTTATCGGACAATGCCAGATCGGCACGATTATTTCGTATCTGCTCCTGAATATTGAGTTCAGTGTAATTTTTCTTAAGCTCATCCATGCTGTTTATAAGCCCGTCGATCCAGTCATCCTTGAGATCGATGCTTCTCAGCAGGTTGATAATATCTCCAAGCGGCTTCTCCTGGTCGAGTATGATCTTTATCAGGGGGGTCAGGACAAGGTTTCTGCTCTGGTCGTTGAGGATATCTTTTGGATATCTTGCCACCAATTGTGAAGAAAGATAGAGGCCTTCAATAAAGGTACCTGCAACGACCAGTGCTGCTATATTATCGCGTTCGGCATCCTTGAGATACCGGTCGCTGTTTGAAATTACCTGGTTGATGATATTGGCCAGGGAATCTTTAGCATTCAGGTTCGACTGGAACCTGTTAACAATGGTTATATCAAGGGCGCTTTTCAGCCCAAGGTTTTCTCCTATATCGAGACAACCTTTCATATAATTCAAGGCATCCTGGACCTGATCATAGGAAACCAGGTACCCGATGTCGGTTGCATAAACGCCGAGATTAAGGGCGGCAATTTTTTGAGTAGCCAGGTACTTCTCCTGTTTTTCGAGTTTGTTAACAAGATCCCGGTTATAATCTGCCCCTGTTGCCTGGATAATGTAAGGTATCTCTGATGGCGGCGGGATTTCATAAAGTACGTTCTGAACCTGATTTTGGATCGATGAGGCTGCCGAATCGAACTCCCCTGAAGTTCCAGCCTGTTTTTTCTCCCCTCCGCAAGAAAGAAGGCCGGTGGTAATCAATACCGAAAACAGGAAGACAAGATTTTTATTGAACATGGATTTCATTAGGTTAAGGTAGTTAAATGCAGTTCTGTGCGCTAATTAGTTATTTTTAAGGTAATCTTCAAATTACTTGAAGTCAGGATCAAAAATTAATACAGTTCTGAGCTGATCCCCGTCAATCCCAAAGCATATTCCAGTTTTTTTAAAAGCATAGTAGGAAAGGTTACCCTCGCTGTATTCCAGCTTCGAGGGACTGGACCCAAAGGTAGTTTTAATTTTTTGAAGGTTATCCCAGAATTTCAAACCATTCGATGTCTCTACATCTTGACAGATAAACTGGTTGTATTCAGGGTAACTGCTCATGATGATTAAAACCGCCAGATCACCTTTAAAATATACGCTGGTAACCGGGTAATCCATAATGTACCGGAAATTAACGATATAATCATAATCCACACCCAATTCATCCGCCGGGGCAACAAGCATCTTCGGCGCGCTGTCTTTATTGATTTTGGAACCATCAAATCCCAGAATCCAGATTACATCTTCGTAGGTTATCCCTATATTAATTTCTTCGTAGCCCTTTTTTGGATATATAACCTGTGCCTGAACTGCCATTATCCCGATAAAAAATGGAATTAATACCAGATTTTTCATAGAAGTGGATTTTGTCTTATGTTAATATGCCGGGTTTTATACCCCAATTTTGTACTCATTTCCTGCCAAATATAATATATGATAAATAATATTTTATTAATTTAATCGATTCTGATTGTTCCATGATCACGAAACATAATTTTCACAAGTTGTCATTGTTTGAGAAAATCAGGCTTATTTATTGTAAGGGTGACTTTATTGTGTCTATATGGTATTATAAGCATAAAATAAATTTATTCCTGTTTAATGGTTATTACGTAGAGGTATTTTATGACCCTAAATTAGACCGGATAGCCAGGGTTGAACCTTTCGAGTTCCAGGCATCAAGAGCGAAATTTTACGCCGACCAGGTCAAGCTTCCCTGTAACCTCATACCTTAATTCCAATATTTCCGCAATACACAGCATTTGTTATATATATTTTAATATTATGGACAGGATAATATAAAAATGATACCTGCCACCGGTGAATCAGGATTATTCCTGTTCGGCGAAAACAGGCAGGATTATATGATTAAACACCTCCAACCCAGCCGTAAAACCGCCGATGCTGACGGATATAATTCGCGAATAAGATTTGTTATATGGTTATTATTTATTAAAATTCCTTATTCAAATTTTTAAGGTCCTATGACAGATTTTTTAAGCTTCTGGGATTACCTAATGACCATTGAAAAGATCTACTGGCTTGTTGCGATCCCATCCACTTTGCTTTTACTGATCCAACTCGTAATTACCTTTATTGCCGGGGACCTCGACTCTGGCGGAGACATCAGCCACGATACGGCTGACCCGGGAGATCAGGGTTTCCATATTTTCACCTATAAGAATGTGCTTGGGTTTTTTACTATTTTCTCCTGGACGGGACTCGGATTTTTAAAATTGGGATTAGGAACATTTTTTTCGGTTATTTCCTCGATCCTTGCCGGTACAATCATGATGCTGCTCATGGCCTGGATATTCCTTAAGATCAGCAAAATGAATGTTTCCGGGACCATGATCATCCAAAATGCCATCGATAAGACCGCAGAAGTTTATCTTACCGTTCCGGAGGGAAGGAAGGGGAAGGGCAAGGTATTGATCAGCATACAGGGATCGGTCCATGAACTGGATGCAATCACCGATGATTTAAAACCGATTCCAACAGGAGCTATGGTTCTGGTTATGGAGGTGATAGCCGATGAAACCCTAGTGGTGACTAAAATCAATTCTTAAATCAGATAAGCATGAGTTTTA